>JAESPE010000045.1 GCA_016756835.1 gamma proteobacterium endosymbiont of Lamellibrachia anaximandri
TTGAGCCGAGGCAGGATGATGGATTCAAGGTGGAGCCAGAATAGGACGCGTCGTTTAGCCGACGCGTATCAGGACTTTCAGTCCGTAACAAAAACCCACCAGCTTTTAGCTGGTGGTTGTTGAGTCGATTCGCGCCTGCTCCGGTGCTGCTGGCCAGACCATGTGTGGCGTCTCGCCGGATTTGGGAAGCGTATCCGGGCCGGTTGTCGCACATGCGCCAAGTAACAGCGCCAGCAGGAAGCTCCATCGTCTGGTCATCTGAATCTTCGTCTCAGGGTGAACATCAGCCTGTCCTCGACGGACTGGGTTGTAGTCCCGGCTGGCTGTGCAAAGGTTGAGGTCGTTCTGCGATCGTGGTGATAGTTGAAGCTTAGATCGAGTTCGCGGTACCGCCAGTTGCCTCTCACGCCGGCTGTGATGAATTCGTCGTCCCGGCGGCCGCCGGTTATGGCATCCCCCGTGTCGTACCGCTTCCAGGTACCCAGTGTGGGATGGATTGACAGTCTCGCAAAGGGGTACCAATGGGCTGATAGATCTATGCGGTACAGGTCAGTGTCCAGAGATTCTTGCTCCGTGAAAGACTGAGTGGCGTTCAGGTTCCACTGAATACCCCTGGAAGTTGTGCTACTGGATGTAGTCCAGGATAGCAATTGGCGAGAGGTGTAAGTCGTGGATTCGAATCCACCGGCCAGAGTGAAGCGTCGCGCGGCCCCCACGACGGTGTTGACAGTTGCCAGTTTCGTGCGAAATTCGATATCGGTAATGGTGTTGCGGGTATCGTTGAGGAAGCTCTCATCGGCACCGGACATGAGTTTGTCGTCCGACACGTTGTCGGAGTGGGAAAAACGCACCCAGCCCAGGTCAATGCCCAGGTTGAAGTTGGTGCGGATAGTGGAAAACGTCTGTGATGGCAGCGGCTCCGCCTTGTAACTTACCAGAAGGGTGTCGCCGGTGTCGATTCGTCCGCCGGGAATGGTTTGCAGCTGGGTCAGGTCCCCTGCAAGAGGGATCACTATGTAATCGGAACCCTCCGCGTACACAAGTGCGCCGGTGTCGTCGGTGACAATGATGGTGCCTGTCAGAATGAAGCGTTGGTTAAGGATTACCGAGCCAGTCAGGGGCACAATGTGACTCTCATCGATGACCTCCACCACTTCCTGATTGGAAACCCGGTCGGTCTCCTGGTAGGAACCTCCCAGGCCTGCCATGACACTGGCGCCAAACAGATCCTGCTTACTGTATTTACTATCCAGTCCGATTAGCCATTTGTCTTCGTCTGCGTTGTCTGAGTTGCGGGAAGTTATGTTTGTATGGACCTTCGTTTTCAGGTTTTTGTATAGCTGATGATTCAACTCGAAGATGCCACGATGTTCTATGTTTTTTATGTTCTGCTTGATGGAATGATAATGATAGGAAGTGCGGCTATACAGATTTGGCGTATGCTGTATACGCGCGAACTCGTCGAATGTCAGGCGTTTGTTGGCGTTAAAGCCGGTGCGGTCGTAATAGTCGAAACGTGATCGAAGCCGACTGTCGTTTCCCCAAGGCAGGCGGTGGGAGATGTTAGCCTCATCGATTTCGTAGTCTTGATCACGGATGGTCTGGTCGTCCAGGGACTTATGCTCCAGACGCAAGTCCAGCTTACTGCTTCGCCCTTTGATGGCCCACCTCTTCAGTGTTTCATCACGCTCAGACACGGCACTGCTCAGTCTGGATCGAAACTCCTCTTGGAGAGATCTTTCCTCATAGGTGAGATTTGTGGGAAAAGCAGGGTTTTTCCAGTTAACAGTCGCGCGAGTGGTGTCGATCACATTATCGTTTCGGCTACCCAGGGAACCTGTGTTGTAATTCGTGCTCCGCTGTGTGGATAAGTCGAAACCCACCGGTCCCGGCGTCCCTTGGAGCAGGTTCAGCTGGAACAGGTAATTCAGGAGTTCGCCACTGTTTTCTTGACTCATATCGCTGGATTCGAAATCGCCCCAGGTGTACATGGGTTCAATGTCCAGATGAAACAATGCGATCCCGGGATCCAGAGCATAGCCATCCTGTTCGACACGGACACCGGCTCTCCACTCGGTCTCCCGCGAACTGCCGCTCTTACGTCTGTTGGTGCCGTCGAAATCGACAACTGCCTCGAATTTAGTGGGATAGAAGGTCAGTTCGTCCCAGGACAGGGCCCTGCTATTCGTGGTCCACAGCGTGATCATCGAGAAGATTAACCAGGAATAACCCGGACACTTCATGATTCTTGGCATGGTCTCGCCCAGAACCATGTTGATCATTTCTCGACATTGATATGACAGCGGTTACAGTTCTCGAAACCATCGTCAAAGGCCTGTTTGCCGTTATGGCAGACGGCACAAACTTTTCCTTCCTTCATCAGGTCCTTGTTGATGGGGGTGGTGCCGGTTTTCATCTCGAACAGCTTGTTATGGCATGCGTCACAACGGTAGTTGATCCGGTGTATCCAGTGCGGAAAGATGGACGGTGGAAATGTCTTCAACTCTTCGGCATCCCCCCCCTTGCGTTCATATTGGATATCCCCGGGAGCGGCTCCCAATGTTGTGCAGATTGCCAGCAGGAACAGACTGATCAAAATAAAATTACATGTACGCATACACCTACCTTTACAATTTGTATCGGCATGCCGTTATACCAAACGGCAAAAGTATTACTTCTTCTTTTTCTTCCTGTTCAGATGGCAGCGCTTGCATGCCTTCAGGGAGAAAGCAACTTTCTTCTTGCCATGACAGGCGCCGCAGGATGCACCTTTCTTCATCTCCTTCATCGTGGCTGGGTTTCTTTTATAGGGATAGAGAGAGGTATTGTGGCAGTTCTTGCAACCCAGCCACTCGGTATGGGCCGAGTGCGGGAAATATGCATAGTTCTTAGGCTTTTTAGCCTTGATGATAAAGTCCCACTGGAAAGCGGAGGCCCACTCTGCCCGAGGATCAGCCCCAGTGCGCGGCCGTATCAGGCCCTGTTCCAGCGCGGCGGACCAGTCGATGCCCTTCTTGTAATCCTTTGGCAGCATCTCCTGTGCCTTTTTCCACTCCATGACTGACTCGACTTCCGGTCGCGGCAGATTATCATCAGATCCACCGAAAGACATGCCCTCAGTGCCAGTCAGCTGGTTTTTCTGTTTATTCCTGGCCTGCAATGCAGCCAGCGCAGCTTCCTCTTTTTGCTTTTTCTCAGCCAGTTCCTCGGGCGTGGGTGGCTGGATATCAAAAAATAACTGCCGGGTCTGAGTGCTGCAAGAGGATATGATCAGCACACTAGTAAGAACCAGGGCAATTTGCATTGCCCTGGTTCCATATTTCAACTTCTCCGCTCTAGTATGCATGCGGTGAGGTTAACATGAGCAGTTACTTAATGTGGCAGGCAGTGCACATAGCACTGGCTGTATTGCTTATGCGCAGGAATTTACCGATTGCCGGATCATGTACATTGTGGCAGGTTCCGCATTCGACCTGATCCCCGGCAGCGCCAAACAATGGCAGTCCGGCAGCAACTACGGTAACAGCAGGCTCGAAAGCCGGATCCAAACCAACGTTGTAACCAAAGGAGATCGGATGATCATTTCGCAGGTCGGTTCCGAGTCCGCCCACAGTGTTTGCGTTGGCGACAAAATCGGCAGGTGGATTGAGTAATTGATCTACGGAAAGGCTTCCATCATGACAGCTTAGACATGCCAGTGAGACGCCTGCCGGCTGGGAGCCCGCGCCAGGACTCATATCGAACGTGGGGCTGTCGTACATTTGGAAAGTTGAGGTCGTGTCAACACGGTTCCACAACGGAGTTGTTAAATTCGTAGTGCTTGCGTTGTGAGGCGTGTGGCAGAACACACAAACCGATGCTGAAACACCTGTACCCGTCAGGTCATGACTTGAGCCGACAATGCTGGCCGCAGTTGCCATGCCTGACAGGAGCATGGATAAAAGTAGAAAACCTAAGACAGCGAACTTTTTTTTCATGAAAATACTCCCTATACGATTGAAAATGGAGCACCTATGCTTTTTTATTAACTGCAAGCTTACTTCTAGCTGCTTTGTGACTGTTGCTTTTTTTAAAGCGTTTTCTGACGGCGTCCGGTCGCGTCTTTAATATGTCTTGATTGGGAATATAGTCCCACCGGCGCAAGGGAAATATTATGATAGTCAATGACAATCATCAATGGGGGTATTACCCTATCTTTTATGGATCATTGGAAATTTTCGATAGTGGTGGTGGGGGTGTGTCTGATTCTCCGATGTATTCGAACATCTGTATCCGCATGTTGAACTGATCGGCGATAAAAATCCGGTTGTTCCGATCCACGTGGGCGCCCGCCGGTAGATAAAACCCTCCCGGGCCGGTACCTGTCTGGCCAACGACCAGCAGCAGTTGCCCTTCCTGGTTAAAGACCTGAAAATTATTAAATGCGGCATCGACCGCGTAAATGTGTCCTTCGCTGTCCACCCCTATCCCTTTCAGGCGGCTAAAATCGCCTCTACCGTCGCCAATCTTGCCAAAAGTGCTGATATGGGTACCGTCCGCTGCAAATATTTGAACGCGAAAGTTCAAGGTGTCGGCTACATAAAGGCGGCCTTCCCCATCTATCGCTATGTTGGTCGGGGAGTTTAAGTTGCCGGTTTCGCTACCGTGCTGGCCGATGGTGAAATCCACATTTCCTTCACGGTCGAATACGATGATCTGATGTTTCTTGGAGTCCGCCACGTAAAGGCGCTGGGTTCTTTCATTGAAAACCATGCCAACCGGCGTAATCAGGGTATCTTGCCCACCCATTGCATTGAGGTAGTTGCCTTCGTGGTCGAAAACCACCACTCGATGGTCAATGACATCACTGACGTACACATTGCCCTGAGCGTCGGATGTTACACCTAACGGTTTGCGCAGCGCTCCCGGTCCACTGGCACCCCAGAAGGACAGGTCCTTCTTCTCGATATCAAACACCACCAGGCCAGCGATGCCGGAATCGGCGACGAAGACCCGTCCCTTTGAATCACTGTGTACACCGTAAGGTTTAATCAGGGTGCGGTGCTCCCCGTCCTTTTTACCGAGCAGCTTGTCACGCAGGTTTTGCTGTGGCTTGCCGGCCACGTCTTCGAGGGATTTCAGGCTGCCGAGATAGCGGACGCGAGGTTGTTGCGGGGGCGCGGGCCACACAAATTGTCCAGGTGATGCTACCTTGGCTTCCGGGGTTGGCGCGTGGGTGGCACACCCGGAAACCAGCAGCATACCACTAACAACAACTGCCAATAGAAAACCAGACTGCAACATGGGTTTCAAAGAATATTTTGTCAACTCACGATTCACTTTTCTACTCCAAAGGTAGGGCATCACCCGGTACTTATGTATTTGGAATGCTTATCAAGTACGCTTAAATGTATGTTAGCCTAGCACGTATGCATCCGGTGCCTAGGGCAAGATTTATCTTGCTTACCGGTAGATGGTATATTTCAGTGAGAAGAATAAGTATTTCTGGATGCGGGTAAATCTCTATAGGCTGGTGCGACGAGGTTGCTTGCTTGTTAGTCAGAATAGATCACGTCCAAATTTGTCAAGCGGCCATGCCGCGACTTTCCCTATAACGCAGGAACCAAGAGGCTTTCTCATGAAATTCATACTATCGATTTTAATGATTTGTGTCCTGATGCATTCAACAATAAATGCAGCGGAAACAGCAGGCTCGGGAACAGGTACCGTGGCCGAAATCATTGACGTGGGGAACTACACTTACTTGCGGCTCGAAGAACCGGGTATATGGATCGCAGCTAGCCGCTTGCCGGTGGCTGTGGGAGACAAGGTCAAGTTCAGTGGCGGTGCAGAGATGAGAAATTTTCATAGCAGAACCCTGGACAGGACGTTTGAGTCGATCTTCTTTGTGCAGATGGCCCACCGAGTGGGCCAGGATGTCGACAACATTCACCGTGCAGCGAAAGAAGCGGAAGGCCATGGAAGCGAAAAGATGGTGCTGAAAAAATCCGTTTCAGTTCAGGCGCCCGCACCGGGTGAGATCCCCCCGCTGGCTGACGGTAAGACGATTGCCGATATCCTTGAAAGGTCTGTCCAGCTGAAAGATCAGTCGGTAAGCCTGCGCGCAAGAGTCATTAAGGTTAATCAGAACATCATGGGCAAGAATTGGATTACCCTGCAGGATGGTACCGGTACAAAATCGAACAACAAGTTGATTACAACCTCTTCGGAGTTGGTTTCACCCGGCGATCTGGTAGTTGCCAGCGGTGTGCTGAGGAATGACATCGATATCGGTTCGGGCTACACGTACAAGGTCATGCTCGAGAACACAACGTTTTCGCAAGGTAAAGTGGCCCCCTGATTTAGAATGCGGTGACAATTGGGTCTTAGCCCGTCAGGGCGTGTGACTGCTTTAGGTTCAAGCCAATGCAAACAAGACACCATTCGTTGGCCGCGACGCCGAGACCCCATCCAGGTTTATGGTGTCCGGCTTCGCCAGTTCCATGGCTTGGCCAACCAGCAGAATCACAATAAAGAAGTCTTTCTACTTTCTTTTGGAGTCAGTAAACCCGGCAGCCTCCCAAACGTCCATAAAGATAGACTGAACTTACTGCCTCCCCCCGGCATCTCTTCCCCAGTCTATATCTTCCCAATAATCAGAAGTACTTTCCCTTCATCGTCTGAAATCGATCAATAGCAAGTCAATCAAGGCATGGAAAAATGAATCTTTTTCCCTGGATGCACGGTTTTATTTCCTAGAAAGCGATGGCATAAGTCTATTTTTTTACCCATTTTTGGGAAAAATCATGAACTTAATCTCATTTCTTCGGGAGGCAAAAAAAATGTGTGCGCCAATGCCGGGAGAAGTGTGAACTGGCGACTGAAGATGTCCTGTTATGGCACCGATATTCTGGGTAACGGAAATATAATCAGCAGGTGCAGCTATGAAAGTCTTAAACAACATCTTCGCAATGCGAGTCAGGAAGAGTGCCAGAAACGCTGCACTACTGAAATATGTGGACCTCATACTCAACAGGTGCAAAATTGTACCTTTTGTAGTTAGCCTTTTTGTGGTGACACCCGTTTCTGCGGTAGAGCCATATGTTCTTGCAGCAGCAAATAATTACACTCATTCCGTGACCACTCAGTGGGGGCAAACAATTCAAGCGTATGATACAAAGCGTTTGCTGGATGAGGCCGAATTACTTGCCGGTCAAGCCGTGATACTCGAATCGAATCCTGACTACTACGAATCACTTTCGCCCGATCTCCTGCTCAGCCTGGCAAAACGCATAGATGTTCTGGATCCATCAATCAGACCCTTGGTTCAGAAAGAGGCAGTCAGCATATTGGAAAATGATGTGGACAGAATGCAGGACAGTGAAAGTCCACTTCTCGATGCAAGCCTTGCAGAACTTCAATCCACACTGCAATATGCACATCAACAATATGATATTAGAATCGATCCTCCTCTCAATAGTCAGCCACAGACATTTGTCGATCCAGTGGATGAAAACGAAACTGTCAGCGACAGTGGAGAGATTTCATTGGATGATGTGGCCGCACAGCTCGAAAGACAGGGGATAGACCCCTATAGCAAGGAGGCAAGACCTCATTATTGTGCGATGGGAATTGAGGGACTCAGCACTATGGGTGTCTATTATGTTTCCTTCTGCTCGAAACTGGCATCTCGATAGGGAAATGAAATAAGCGGAAACGCTGAAATAGGGGGCTCACCACGTTTTTAGTCACTATCTCGGTTTTTTCGCGGTCTCCCCGGCTTACCCGGAACCACACGCCTTGCCAGCATATTTTCTGTGCCATTCTTAAAGCACTCGTTCCCTAACGCATAATTCCCAGTTGTCGCCTTTCGGATTTCATCAACCATTGAAGGTAAAATCGGTAATTATCTTCTGCGAAGAAACATGGCTGGCGATTATTGCCCCTTTGAATTGCATGATGGGGTACGCCGGGTAGTGTTATGCGAGGTCGTCTTGGCATGATGATGGTCCTCCGTGACCAATTTTTTCTTATATAGTATTTTACCTTACCAAACATCAACCGATATGAGGAAAACGTGGTGCGTCCCCTATTTTCCACGACCCCGGATCGTAACTCGCTCTATCTTGTTCTGGTCTTGCTGATTCTTGCGCTGCTCACCGCTTTTCTGCCGACTCTCGGGTTGGTTTGGAAGGGCGCAGCAGCACTATTGGTTGCTACGATGATGCTCGATTTTATTCAGGCGCGGCGTATCGTTCCACCAAAGTTGACCCGCCTGGTGCGCGGCAGTATCCCGGTGGGGGTATGGTCACCGGTGGAACTGCAGCTGGAGAATCGCAGTGGCCATGGTCTCAACCTGGTGGTACATGATTTTCATCCCCCTGATTATGGGGTGGAAGGGCAGCCCCGTGAATTTAAGCTTCCGGCAGGCCGCTCGGCGACACTGGCTTATCGCATCCTCCCTGAGCGACGGGGAGATGGTCACTTCAACGGCAGCGATATCGTGCTTCGTTCACCATTGCGTCTCTGGCGCCGCAAGATACATCTGCCGCTGCAGGAGACTGTGCGGGTCTTTCCCAACTTCCGCGAGATTGCCCATTTCGCCCTGCTCGCCACCGATAATAAGTTGAGCCAGCTGGGAGTGCGTCATCGACGGCGACGGGGAGAGGGGAGCGATTTTCATCAACTGCGGGAGTATCGCGCAGGCGACACTATGCGGCAGATCGACTGGAAGGCGAGTTCCCGCTACCGTCGCCTGATCTCCAAGGAGTATCAGGACGAAAGGGATCAACAACTTGTCTTTTTGTTGGATTGCGGACGCCATATGCGTCACATGGATGGGGGCGGCGCCCATCTCGATCATGCGCTCAATGCCATGTTGCTGCTCGCCTATGTCGCGGCAAGACAGGGGGACGCGGTGGGTTTTCTCGCCTTTGGCGGGCAGAAGCGGTGGCAGCCTCCGGCCAAGGGTGGTGGTCTGATCCGTCGTTTACTGGATCGTACCTATGATCTCGACTCGACCCTGGAGGCGGCGGATTACATGGCGGCTGCCCGTGAACTGACTTCTCTGCAGCGCCGGCGGGCGCTGGTGATTCTGATTACCAACAGCCGCGATGATGATCGTGCCGAACTCTCCCGTGCCCTGGCCTTGCTCACAAGGCGGCATCTGGTGGTGGTGGCGGACCTGCGGGAGACTTCGCTGGATGAAACTTTGTCACAGCCGGTAGAGGGTTTTGAGGGTGCGCTGGTTTTCCAATCGGTGGTCGACTATCTCGCAAATCGCTCCCAGACCCATGATAGTCTACGTCACCAGGGGGCACTGCTGCTCGATACTGTGCCCGGCAAACTCCCGGTGGAACTGGTCAATACCTACCTGGATGTAAAGGCGACAGGGGTGTTGTGATCCTCCTGTTCAACTTATACTAAGTCCTGACTCCCCAAGAGATTGTGAGAACCATGGAATCATCTCCGGAAAAAGGCAAAAAACGCAGACGTGGTATCTATCTGCTGCCGAACCTGTTTACCACGGCGACACTGTTTTCCGGTTTTTACGCCATTCTTGCTGCTATGAACAATCGTTTTGAGCAGGCTGCAGTAGCGATCTTTGTGGCAATGCTGATGGATGGTCTCGATGGTCGTGTGGCACGCATGACCAATACCCAGACAGAGTTTGGCGCTGAATATGACAGCCTGGCGGATATGGTGGCCTTTGGGCTTGCGCCGGCACTGGTGATGTATCTTTGGGCGCTCACGGGTCTGGGTAAATTTGGCTGGATTGCCGCTTTTGTCTATACCGCCAGTACTGCGTTGCGCCTGGCGCGCTTCAATACCCAGATAGGTGTTGCCGACAAGCGCTATTTTCAGGGGCTGCCCAGTCCTTCTGCAGCCGCTATTCTTGCGGGCGCGGTCTGGCTCGGCGTGGATTATGGGATGAGCGGTGAAAATCTGAGCTGGACTGCGGCGATATTGACCCTGTTGACCGGCCTGTTGATGGTGAGTAACTTTCGCTACAACAGCTTCAAAGAGATCGACTTTCACGGCAAGGTCCCTTTCATTGTGATTGTCGCGGTGACCCTGAGTTTTGCCATCGTACTCACCCATCCGCCTTCAGTGCTTTTTGCGCTATTCCTGATCTATGCCGTCTCCGGCCCCGTGTTGACACTGATCCAACTGCGAAGCAAACGGGCCGAACGATCCAGCCTGTCGGATGAGAAGTAGAAATAACTGCCCGGTCGAATTTCATGGCTTGGCATACCCCAATGCATGCGCTATATTCGATTTATCTTCTTTGGAAACTGATAGATGATCTCTTTCGCGCGCAAACAGCAGATTACCGCATCCCTTCATGGGGCGGGTGACGCGCGCCTGCCTGGTTTCCTTTTTAGCCTGCTGCTGCGACTGCTGCCCTGAGGGGCATACATGAGAGCGCCCCGGCGGGGGCCGAAATAACACGCAACAGCAGAGCATTCCAAACAGATTAGATTCAAATCCCGATTCAGCCTCTATCCGGCGATCGTGGTTGGAGCAGAACTATGAATAACCCAGACAGATTGATCGTTTTCGATACCACCCTGCGTGATGGTGAGCAGAGTCCCGGCGCCTCGATGACCAAGGACGAGAAGGTCCGCATCGCCAAAGCACTGGAGAAGATGCGGGTAGATGTCATCGAAGCGGGTTTCCCCATCGCCAGTGCCGGAGATTTTGACGCTGTAAAAGCTGTGGCTGAGATGGTGCAGGATTCCACCATCTGTGGATTGGCCCGTGCCCTGGACAAGGATATCGACCGTGCCGGTGAGGCGTTAAAACCCGCCAATTCGGCACGTATCCACACCTTCATCGCCACCTCGCCGATCCACATGGAGCAGAAGCTGCGCATGCAGCCCGATCAGGTGGTTGAGCAGGCGATACGCGCAGTGAAGAGAGCCCGTCAGTACACCGACGACGTGGAGTTCTCCGCCGAGGATGCCGGTCGTTCCGAGATCGACTTTCTCTGCCGTATCTTCGAAGCGGTGATCGATGCCGGTGCCACAACCCTCAACGTGCCAGATACCGTGGGCTACGCCGTACCGCACCAGTTCGGCGAAATGATCCGGACCCTGCGCGAGCGTATCCCCAACTCCGATAAGGCGATTTTCTCCGTGCACTGTCACAACGATCTCGGACTTGCGGTCGCCAACTCGCTGGCGGCGGTGGACAACGGGGCTCGGCAGGTGGAGTGCACCATCAACGGCCTTGGTGAAAGGGCAGGCAATGCCTCGCTGGAAGAGATTGTGATGGCGGTGCGCACCCGCGCCGATGTTTTCCCCTGCAGCACCAACATCGATACCACCCAGATCGTCAGCAGTTCCAAACTGGTCTCTAATATTACCGGCTTCCCGGTGCAGCCCAACAAGGCGATCGTCGGCGCCAACGCCTTTGCTCATGAGGCGGGTATCCATCAGGACGGTGTGCTCAAGTCACGCGAGACTTACGAAATCATGCGCGCTGAAGATGTCGGCTGGAGCCATAACCGCATGGTCCTCGGCAAGCACTCCGGTCGCAATGCGTTCCGTGTCCGTCTGGAGGAGCTCGGTATCAGCTTCGAGACAGAGGAGGATCTTAACTCGGCCTTCACCCGTTTCAAGGATATCGCCGACAAAAAGCATGAGATCTTCGATGAAGACCTGCAGGCGCTGGTGACCGATGCAAGATCCAAGGCAGAGAACGAGCGGGTGAAGCTGGTCTCCCTCAAGGTCTGCTCGGAAACCGGTGAGACCCCCCACGCCAACATAGTGATCTGTGTCGATGGGGAAGAGCTGGCCGACAGTGCTGCCGGGGGTGGTCCCGTAGATGCTGCATTCAAGGCGATCGAGGCCCTGGTGGAGAGTGGTACCGAACTGCAGCTCTATTCGGTCAACAACATCACCAGCGGCACAGATGCTCAGGGTGAAGTGACCGTGCGACTGGAAAGGGACGGTCATATCGTCAATGGTCAGGGGGCGGATACCGATATCGTCATCGCCTCCGCCAAGGCCTATATCAATGCGGTCAACAAGATCCTGGAACCGATGGAGAAGGCGCATCCCCAATCCGGGGATGTGTAACAGCCGGGATCCATGGAAGAGGCCCGGCGCAAAGCCTATCTGACAGCGATGGGGATCACGGCGTGGCAGCGCCGTGATCCTCCGGCTGCGGTTGTCCCGGAGACGATGGTGTCTGAGGCAGAGTCTCTGCCGGCCCCTGAACGGACTGCCGGTGAGAGTGCCGACGTGGAAACAGCCGCAACAGCGCCGATAGCTGAGTCCGCTGTGGATCAGTGGCGCGATCTACGGGCGCGTGTAAGCGCTTGCTCCGCCTGTAGTCTACGGGCCGGGTGCACCCAGACCGTATTTGGTGTCGGCAATACCCAGGCTGACCTGCTGATTATCGGGGAGGCACCCGGCGCGGATGAGGATCGGCAGGGTGAACCCTTTGTCGGCCCGGCCGGGCAGCTTTTGAATGCGATGCTGCTGGCGATGGGTTTTCGGCGGGAAGAGGTGTTCATCGCCAATATCCTCAAGTGCCGCCCGCCCAACAACCGTGATCCCAAACAGGATGAGGCGTTGCAGTGCGAGCCTTTTCTGCGGCAGCAGATCGCCCTCATCCAACCCAAGGTGATCCTCTCCGTGGGACGCGTCTCCGCCCATAATTTGCTTAAGACCGATATTCCTGTCGGTCGTTTGCGAGGCCGGATCCACAATTTTGGTGAGTCTGCCACTCCGCTGGTTGTGACCTATCACCCCGCCTACCTGCTGCGTTCGCCGGAGCAGAAGGCAAAGTCCTGGCAGGATCTGCAATTGGCGCTATCCCTGCTGCGCGAACAGTGAGCGCGCAACTCGATGAACCGTTGCTCAACATCCGGCCCATGGCCCAGTCGGATCTCGATGAGGTATTGGCACTTGAGGAGCTGGTCTACGAGTATCCCTGGAGCATGGGTATCTTCAGGGACTGCCTGAGGTCAGGTTACTCTTGTTGGGCGCTCAGTCTCAATCAGAAGATTATCGGCTACGGTGTCATGTCGGTTGTACTCGATGAGTGTCATCTGCTCAATATCTGCGTCCATCCCGAACATCACGGCTTGGGGTTTGGACGAAAGATTGCCGACCGGCTGTTGAAGCTGGCCAAACAGCGTGGGGCCGACACTGCCTTTCTCGAAGTGCGAATCAGTAATCGAAGCGCACTGAAACTCTATGAACGTATCGGTTTCTGCGAGGTGGGCTTGCGTCGCGGTTACTATCCTGCGGCAAAGGGGCGGGAAGATGCGATGGTGATGGCGTTGCCGCTTTGAGGTGGGGTATCAAGACCTGATTAATAGCCTCATTGTCATCTCGACCGTAGGGAGAGATCTTTGGCAGAAGGGGGTAGAGTCAAGTTGGTTCCCACAGGTAAATCAGGCACTCATGTCGATCAACACGGGATCGGGCTGATCAGCGGACTGCACTCTTAAAAGTTGATTGATTCCGTTAGCCGCCGAACGCGTCTGTTGATTCTCTTCCGACGCCCCGGCTTGTGATTGCTCCCTGGCAATCTCCACCCGTGCCTGGGCCGCCATTGCGGTTGCCTGCATGGCCACGCGGCGGTCCTGGCTGGAGGGATCGGCGGGGGCCAGTGCCGCCTGGCGTATAGTCTCCGCTTTCTCCAGTGTCTGTTGCGGGTCGCTCTCCCTGGAGGAATCGATACTCACCTCGCCGCCGACCGCGTAGCGATTGCCGTCCGGGCCGACTTTGTAGTCGAACTGGGCGCCACCACGGGCGAATTGTCCTGCGGCAGATAGGTGCGCAAGTTCATGGGCTCTGACGGCCTGATCCCGGCTTTTCAGCTCCTGCACCAAGCGTAGTTCAGCTGTGCCTAGTTCATCGGTGGTCTGTGTCGGCTTTGGCTCATTGGTGGAAACGGTTTTTTCGTCACTCCGGGAGGATCGGAGGGGGAAGTCTGAAGCCTGTTGTGTCCCTTCGGCAGATGTTTCACTTTCCGCCTGTTGGCGCCCTATCTGCGGCGTCAACGCAGGGTTCAAAGAAGTGGCGGCGGCCGTTGGTTCGATCATGGCGAAAATGGAGTCCGGAGAAGATCTGCCCCGAGTATAGAGAAATCTGCGGGATCTATCTCTTGATGGCTGCTCATATGCGAATGATATTCGCCCTGGCGATTCTTTTTCTTTTCCTTGCGCAACCTGACCTCGTATTTCCTTCCATATGACAAAGATTAACCTAGAATAAAAACTCAGCACTGGAAATAGCGTGGAGGAACACGATATGGGCGCCGGCGTAATACCCTTTGCTGTAAGCGACTGCAAAGTCTACTTTTTGTTCCAAACTACCTTTACCGGCAGAAAGACAGGCTATCTTATTGATTTCGGGGGCGGCCTGGGTGTGGATGAGGACTACCGGGAGACCGCTATTCGGGAGTTTATCGAAGAAACCGAAACGATGTATTTCTCCGATGATATACAGCAGGCAAGTCGCTCTGTAGAAAGGGTCATGAATCAGACTCCAATAGTTGAGGCCCTGTTTGATGAGACACTCTCGGTTCATCCAGACTGGTGGTGTAGGCAGGCGCCTGGAAATCCTCTCAATCCCAAGCGGTGGAAAACGTTCTTTATTGAATTTCCGTACCGGGATATCGAAGTGCTTAACCGGGAATGGGAGGCCGACATGGTAGGTCGGTTTAAGAAACGGCGTGAGTTGGTTTGGGTGGCCGCAGGCAAGCTACTCACTATTTATGAAAATGCCCCAAACATGTTGTGGAAACGCGTGCGACAATTGGAAAATGCAACAGAGACTGTTCGCTCTATCCTGCAGAGCAAAGCGTCTTGATTCACCTCACCTGCCCCCCCTTGTTTCCGATCAATCGTTGTCTGAAGTGACAAAAAGCATTTTCTCGCCAGGCAATTTTCTACTGACAGATTCGAACAGGAAGTTTCTACGCAATTTACTCTAAAGTCCCGGGGAAATAAGCCGATAGCAGTTCTGTTAGACCTGATTGCCGCAGGGGGCGTAATCAACAATGAGCAATGTCCTCTGCGATCCACCACTCTGGAGAATTTGCAGATGTTAGCTCTCAAGCACCTCACACGATCAAACCGAATCGGTTTTCTTTTAGTTCTACTCACCACTATCACCAGTTTCCCCCTCAACCTGCAGGCGGCAGGCCCCACCTCTGCCGAGTATGGCGTGGTGCTCAACCTGTCAGGCAAACAGCGCATGCTGACCCAGAAAATGAGCAAGGAGATCATGCTCGTCGCTCTCAATGAAGAAAAAGAACAAAACATCACCAACCTGAAAAAGACCTCGGGACTCTTTGATAAAACCCTCAAGGGGCTGCGCAACGGCAGTGACGAATTACGCCTGCCCCCAACCAACAGTGGTCGCATCCTGCGTCAGCTCGACAAAATTGATGCCATCTGGGCTGAGTTCTACCCGACAGTCAAGGAGATCATCGCCAGTAAAGCGGTCACCAAGGCGCAGGTTGATTTCGTTGCAAGTAAAAACATACCCCTGCTCAAACAGATGAATAAAGCGGTAGGGCTCTATGAAAAGGACGCAAAAAAAGGCGGCCTGAAAAGCGCCCCCGGCCTGGCTGCCACCCTCAACCTGTCGGGCAAGCAGCGCATGCTGACCCAGAAGATGAGCAAGGAGTTCCTTTTTGTTGCCTACGGTTATCAACAGGATGACAGCAAACTGGCTCTGCTTGAGACCAGCACACTGTTCGAGCGTACCCTCAAGGGCCTGCTCGATGGCGACGAGACCCTGGGCCTGCCCGGTACCAAACCACAGCATATTCGCGATCAACTGGGTGTGGTGAACGGCTTGTGGGCCGAGTTCAAACCCATCATTGATTATGGCGCTGACCACAAAACTACCCAAATTCCTAAAGATAAAATCAAAGTATTGGCCGAAACCAACCTGCCATTGCTCAAGCAGATGAACAAGGCCGTCGGCATGTACGAGAAAGAAGCCGCGAAGTGACATGGGCGCCAGGCGATGGAGCTGATGCGGCTCCATTGCCTGCCTGTTTCATTATCTTCAATCATTCTGGACGAGGTAAAAGGTGACCATTAAATTAAAATTGCTGGGAGGAGGCATCACGATCAGCCTTCTGCTCCTTGCGGTACTGATACTGACCTTCTTCTCTTTTGGCAGCCTGAGTGGCGGCTTCAGCGACGTGGTGACGAAATCAGCCACTGGTGTTGATAACTCACGTACCACTGAAGAGAACATCACCTTAGCAGACAACAATCTCGCCCAGATATCAGAGGGTATGCTCGCGGTCGTCGACGATATCAGCCGTACCAACATGCACGTCAAAGTGCTTGAGCGCAAACTCAAAGGCATCTCGTCCACCATGAAAGAACTGGTAGAAGAGGTAAGCGAAACAGCGGAGGAACTACCTGAAGGTGATGCCCGATATGCCCTGGAGGACGTCACCGATGCAGTAGGCGATATTGAGGAGACCATGCGCCGTGAAGCCCTGATCAGCGTCTCACGCACCGTCGGCAAGATGGCTGAGTTCACGCAAAGCATCGACACCCAGGTAGCCAGCATCAAGGCCCTGGCCAGTGAGCTGAAAAAGGTCAAAGAGCTGAGCAGCGGTGTGGTTTCAGCCAACCAGGATATCCGTAGTCTCTCCGAAGCCTTCAGCGGTGAGATCAGTGTTTCACGCAATGCCATCGCCGGTGTTCTACTCATCGCTGCGATCATCTCTCTTGTGGGGGCCGTGCTACTCACCCGTGCCATCACTCAACCATTGAATCGTGCCAACGAGATCGCCAAGGGCATCGCCAGTGGTGACCTCAACCAGACAGTCGATATCACAAGTAAGGATGAGATCGGTCAGTTGGGTAGTTCCATGAAGGTGATGATCAAAAATCTCAAACGAAACATCGACGAGACCCAGCAACGTGCCGATGAGGCATCCCGTATCCGCATGGCGCTGGACAATGTATCAAGCAGCGTCATGATGGCTGACAATGAACGCAACATCATCTATCTGAATTTTGCCGCAGACAAACTCTTTAGCGAAGCCGAAGCCGACTTCCGCAAGGAACTGCCCGATTTCCACTCCGACCAATTGTTGGGCAGCAGCATCGATACATTGCACCGCCATGCTGATCATCAGGCCAGTCAGCTTGAGAACCTCGAAAAGCCTTATGAATCAGAGTTCATGATTGGCGGCAGAACCATGCGCACAGTCGCCAATCCCGTCATCAACCCACAGGGGGAACGACTGGGTACCGCTGTGGAGTGGACAGAAAGAACCGCTGAAGTTGCCGTCGAGGCTGAAATCGAATCAATCGTAGCCGCAGCCCGTGAAGGTGACCTTTCACGCCGCATCGAAACCCACAACAAACAAGGCTTCTTCAAAGAACTGGGGGGAGGCATCAACTCCCTCATCGAACAGGTCGAACTGATCTTTCAGGATCTGTCAGAGGTCATGTCCAAGATGGCCCAAGGCAATCTGACCCATCCCGTCCGCGGTCAATATCACGGCTCTTTTGAAGTTATGAAAGGCAACGTCAACAGCACTCTCGACAACCTGAGAGGCACCCTTGGTGAACTGCGGGAATCGATGGATGAGATGCGCACCACTGCTGATGAGATCTCTGCCGGCAACAACAGCCTCAGCGCCCGAACTGAACAACAGGCCTCCAGCCTTGAAGAGACGGCCTCTTCGATGGAAGAATTGACCAGTACGGTAAGTAACAATGCCGACAATGCCCAGCAGGCCAATAAACTCGCTGCCAATGCCCGCAACAAGGCGGAGGAAGGGGGTGCAGTGGTCGGTCAGGCTGTACAGGCGATGGATGCCATCAATACCTCCAGCGCCAAGATTGCCGAGATCATTGGTGTGATTGACGAGATCGCCTTCCAGACCAACCTGTTGGCACTGAATGCCTCTGTCGAGGCGGCACGCGCCGGCGAACAGGGTAGAGGTTTTGCCGTGGTTGCCACAGAAGTCAGAAACCTGGCAGGACGCAGCGCTACCGCTGCCAAAGAGATCAAAGAGTTGATCAAAGACTCCGGCGAAAAGGTTCTACTGGGCGCAGAACTGGTCGATAAATCAGGCGGCACGCTTGAAGAGATTGTCGACGCAGTGAAAAAGGTCAGTGACATCATCGCTGAGATCGCTGCCGCCAGCTCACAACAGTCTGCCGGCATCGACCAGGTCAACAGAGCCGTTACATCAATGGATGAGATGACCCAACAGAATGCCGCTCTGGCCGAGCAGACATCAGCCGCCTCCGCATCCATGTCGGATAAGACGGCAGAGGTGAATGGCATGGTTGCACGGTTTGAGGTGTAGGGCTGACCTGCTCCCCGGTTTCCCCTCCCGTCTACCCTAATAAATGACCGGAAGCACGATAGTTCCCTCTCTCCCATAGGGCAGGGTTAGAGTGGGGGGTGATAGAAGCGCATAAGAGGAGGGGGCAGAGGGAGTGATCAGCTCGGACCGACCCCTTCCCCTGTCGATGGGGTATAATCCCTCCCCTTTTCCGATTGCCGATCCCCTCATGTCAGACGAACTGCTCGAACAACTCAGCCGGCGGCGTACCTTCGCCATTATCTCTCACCCGGATGCGGGCAAGACCACATTGACCGAAAAACTGCTGCTCTACGGTGGTGCTATCCAGATGGCAGGCACGGTCAAGGGGCGTAAGGCGGCGCGTCATGCCACTTCCGACTGGATGGATATGGAGAAGCAGCGCGGCATCTCGGTGACCTCATCGGTGATGCAGTTCCCCTATCGGGATGAGATCGTCAACCTGCTCGATACTCCTGGCCATGAGGATTTTTCCGAGGATACCTACCGCACCCTCACTGCGGTGGACTCCGCCCTGATGGTGATCGACGTGGCCAAGGGTGTCGAAGCGCGGACCATCAAGTTGATGGAGGTCTGCCGCATGCGCGATACGCCGATCCTCACCTTCGTCAACAAACTCGACCGTGAAGGGCGTGATCCCATTGATATCATGGATGAGATCGAAAAGGTGCTGAAAATAGAGTGCGCCCCGGTCACTTGGCCTATTGGCATGGGCAAGCGTCTGAAGGGGGTCTTTGATCTGCGCACTGATACCACCCACCTCTTCAGCGCCACCCACGGAGGCAAGATCCAGATGGGTGAGATGATCGAGGGGCTGGACAACCCCCACCTCGACGAGATGTTGGGGGACATGGCCCAGGAGTTGCGTGATGAGATCGAACTGGTGCGTGGCGCCAGCAACGAACTCGATCTGGAGGCCTATGCGCGCGGTGAGCAGACGCCGGTCTTCTTTGGCTCGGCCATCAATAACTTTGGCGTCAGGGAGTTGTTGGACGCCTTCGTCGAGTACAGTCCTGCGCCGCTTTCCCGGCTGACCCAGCAGCGTCTGGTGGAGCCATCTGAGAAGAAGTTTTCCGGCTTCGTCTTCAAGATCCAGGCGAATATGGACCGGCAGCATCGGGATCGTATCGCCTTCCTGCGGGTCTGCTCCGGCAGCTATCGCAAGGGGATGAAGATGAAACATGTCCGCATCGGAAAGACGGTGCAGATAAGCAATGCCATCACCTTCCAGGCGGATGAGCGCAGGCATGTGGAGGAGGCCTGGCCCGGTGATATCATCGGCCTGCACAATCACGGCACCATCCAGATTGGCGATACCTTCACCGAGGGGGAGGCGCTGAAATATGAGGGCATCCCCTACTTTGCCCCGGAACTCTTTCGCCGGGTGGTGCTGAAGGATCCGCTCAAGCAGAAAGCGCTGTTGAAGGGGATTCTGCAACTCAGTGAAGAGGGGGCGACCCAGGTCTTTCGGCCGGAGAAAAACAACGATCTGATCCTCGGGGCGGTGGGTGTGCTTCAGTTCGATGTCGCCGTCGAGCGTCTGAAGAGCGAATACAAGGTGGAGGCCATCATAGAGGCGGCCAGCGTCGCCACCGCCCGCTGGGTCGAGTGTGACGATGAAAAGATGCTGCAGCGCTTCAAGGATAAAAACTACGCGAATCTGGCGTTGGATGGGGATGACCAGTTGGTCTATCTTGCTCCGACCCGGGTCAATCTGAGTCTGGCCGAGGAGCGCTGGCCCGATGTGCGCTTCCTGGCGACGCGAGAACTGTAGTAGGCCGGTTCAAGCACAGCGGAACCGGCAATTTCATCTATTCTTTCAATTCAAGAATGCCCGATCCGCTGCGCTTGATCGGGCCTACGACTGGTTTTAAAGAGCAGGGGTTTTGATGGAAAACGAAAAGGTAGAAGCACTGATCAATGCCGGTATGCCCGGCGCGAAAGTCACAGTGACTGGCGATGGCCGCCATTTTGAGGCGCTGGTCATCAGCGAGGACTTTGTCGGCAAGTCGCTGATTCAGAAGCACCGAATGGTGATGGCGACCGTCACGGAGCAGATAACCAGCGACGAACTGCATGCGCTCTCCATCAAGGCATTTTCTCCTGAAGATTGGGCGGCAAAGCAGGGCTGATCGCTACTAAAAAACTGTAATTTCTCCATTTGTAATTCTCCCCCGGCGTCCCATAATTAAGATAGAAAGTGGTGGATATTAAATGGAGGTACCCCATGTTCGTGATGCAGAAAAACACGAAAAAGATGGTTGAAGTCCTGAGTCTGTCCGATCTCTTTGATCCTATGCATGGCGAAGTGGTCGGGCGGTTTCACGCGGGTGAGGAGATGCAGGATCCGGAAAAGTTCACTAAGGATGACCTGCTGTTCCCTTCGGGTGAAGTCCTACCCAGATGCTGGGTCGACTCACACTATCGTGAAGGCTGAGTTCACTTCATTTTCTTAGTTACATGAGAACATCGGCGGGGTTTACCGCCGGTGCAGCATTCTTTGTGTTTTATCAAGCCTGGATTGCCCGATCCGCTACGCTTGATCGTGCCTGCGCCTTGAACCGTTGCATGCCGGTCTTCACAACCGACCTGAATAGTTGCCTTCTATTTGGCTGGGAATCGGCTTCTCGGTTTTGTCCTGTTCGCTGAATTTCTCCTGCATGCCGTCGCTATCCTGAACATACGGAGTGTTCCGAGCGGCCGCCTGGGCCGGGAGTTGGGGATGAAGATAGTAGATTCGATGGTACAACTGACCGCCGGCCATGAGCGGGTGGAACGTCACGAACGGCGCGAACATCTGGAGTTTTGGCGTAATGGTGAGGCGTCTCAGGCGGTGGGCGCCGGGCAGGCTCCTCAGGGGTTGAGACGGCGGGCCGAGGTGTTGATGAATCAGCTTGAGCCGCCTGGCGTGGAGATCTCCGCGGCGGCCAAGGCGCTGCAGCCGGAGAGCATTGAGGCGGTACCCGGCGAGATGGACCCTCTGGCCGATCTGGAGATTTCCCTGCTCAAGCTGCTGGTTGAGCGTTTTACCGGCAAGGAGCTGAAGGTTTATTCCCCCAATGACCTGAAGCCGATCGACACTGAATTTGATGGAACGGCTGCCGAAGGTGGAAGTGAATCCGGGGAGTCAGTCGGTTTCGGCCTCGTTTATGACTTTTATGAGTCCCACTATGAAGCGGAGAGTACCCATTTTTCGGCTGAGGGGGCGGTGCGCACCGAAGATGGCCGGGAGATCAATTTCCAGGTCAGTATGAATATGAGCCGGGAATTTCTCTCCGAAACATCGTTCAGTCTGCGGGCGGGGGAGGCCCTGAAGGATCCACTGGTGCTTAATTTCAATGGTTCTGCGGCGGAGCTGGGAGAGGCTGATTTCCATTTCGACCTGGATCTCGATGGCCGCGAGGATCAGATTGCCTTCGTGCGACCCGGCAGCGGCTTTCTGGCCCTGGATCGAAATGGCGACGGCAAAATTAATGACGGTGGAGAGTTGTTTGGTCCAACATCCGGAAATGGATTTATCGAACTTGCTGCTTTTGATGAGGACGGCAACCGCTGGATTGACGAAAATGATTCCGTTTATGATCGTCTGAGGATCTGGACAAGGGACGGACAGGGCAACGACCAGTTGATGGCCCTGGGGCAAAAGGGTGTTGGCGCTATTTACCTGGGTAATGTCGACACCCCTTTCGAGCTCAATAATAGCGAGAATCAGCAGTTGGGACAGATTCGCAGCAGCGGGGTCTTTTTGGAAGAAGCGGGTGGTGTGGGCACGATCCAGCAGTTGGATCTGGTGGTCTGAACCCATTTGAGGCCAACCGCCAGGTTTCCGCCTGCCGAGGTGTTTTCCTGCTTCAGGCAGGGTCAAAGATTGGAACAGAGACAAACCTTATAGTTTTTTCTGTTCTTCTTGCAGTAGGGTTTTTTGTCTGTCATCGGGTAGAAGGTGCGCAGGGCGCGCTGCTTGATCACCATGGTGCTGAAATGGCGTTTTTTACCGGCTGGACGGGTATCGAACAGACAGGCATCTTTGGTATTTTTGCCCACCCGTTTATTGGCTTGCTTAAAGGCTCTTGTACCGGCGATCAGAATGTCTTCGGCGTTCATCTCACGGTTGTAACCGCTGAGACACTTAATATTGTTCCTCGGTTCATACGGGTTTTTGAACTGGAGGCTGATGGTGTAGATAGGCGGTTTGATCGACTCCTTCAGATAGAAAGCCCGACACTTTTCGACCGGGCGTTTTCTGTAGTTTGATTTCAGTTTTCTGTATCCGGCCCAGTTGTTGTCCTGTGCCTGCCAGTAGCGGGCTGCGTAGTGCAGGCCGCCCAGATCCCGGCCGGATCCAGGTTCACCGCAGAAGACATGTTTAAAGCCCTTCTGCTCAAACCAGACACGGCGTAGTTCATGGGCAAACTGTTTGTTATCCCTGGCCTTGCTGAAGATACGCCCACCCACGGCCTTGCGAATGCGCTGCAAAACCGCTGTATTGGATTTATCCAGCATCATCTGTTCGAAATCGACCGCCTCGACCTCATCGCCCCAGTTGCCGCACAACGCCAGCACCTCAAGATCAAAGTCGGTCAGGTCGGGGTCTTCGGGGGCGTGGCGGGTTCTGGGGTCATTGTCAAAAAATGGCTGAAAGGCGAGCACCGGCAGCGACAGGATCGATAGAAAAAATAACAGGGCTGTTTTTTTCATGGCTGTTTGACTCAGTATTATTGGTTTGATTTTTTCGGGTTCCAGGTTCCAGGAGCGTTTCGGATAGACACTATATAGTGTTTTCAACCCAATATGTCTTTGACCAGCTGTCGGGTCACCTGGCGTCCCAGTTCACCGATGGCGGTGGTGAGGGGGATCTCCTTGGGACAGACTTGCACACAGTTTTGCGCATTACCGCAGTCGCTCAGACCACCGTCACCCATGATGGCGTGCAGCCGTGCCTCGCGGTCGTAGGTACCTGTCGGGTGGCCGTTCATCAGCCGCACCTGACCCAAGACTGCAGGCCCCAGGAAGTCGCTGTCCGGCCCGAATTGGGGGCAGGCTTCCATGCAGCAGCCACAGCTCATGCAGCGGCTGAAGAGATGGTTTTCGCTCCATACCTGGGGCGATATGCGGGGGGCACCCTGGTGTACATCCCAGGCGCCGTCGATCTCGACCCAAGCCTTGACCTGTTTGAGTCCCTCGAATATCCGTGAGCGGTTCACAAGCAGATCCCGCACCACCGGGAATTTGCCGAGGGGTTCCAGCACAATGGGCTGTGCCAGCTCATCCACCAGCGCAGAGCAGGCCTGCTGCGGCCTGCCGTTGATGATCATGGAGCAGGCGCCGCAGACCTCCTCCATGCAGTTGAACTCCCAGACGACCGGTTCGACCTGTTCTCCGTCCGAGGTTACCGGCTCGTTGCGAATCATCATCAGGGCGGAGACAATGTTGTGCCCCTGTTTATGGGGGATGCGGAACGTCTGCCAATAGGACTGGGTGTCCGGCCGGTCCTGTCGGCGTATGCGTAGCTCTATCGAATCGTTCATCAGCGATAGTCCCTCGGCTGCTCCGGCAGTATGATCGAGGTGTCCACCGCTTCGTAGGATATCCGTGGTCCATCCCCGCTATGTTCTGCCAGTGTGGTCTTCAGCCACTTGTCGTTTTTACGTTTCCACGCTTCACGATAGGTCTCAAACTCCGGATCGCCGGGAAACTTGCCCTTTGGGATCGTCAGCCTGAATTCGGGTTTGTAGTGGGCCCCCCGGCACTCATCCCTGGCACGGGCGCAGCGGGTGATGACTGCGCTGAGGCGAATCATCTCCTGCACCTGCCGGGTTTCGGCGAGGCTCTGGTTACTCCAGTCACTGCGGTCTCCGAGACCGATGTTGCGGGAACGCTGCTCTAATGCGAGTAACTCGTCATAGGCGAGATCGAGGGCTGGGTTGTCTCTCACCACGCCCACCTTTCCCGTCATCAGTGCCCCCAGTTCATCGTGCAGCCGGTAGGGGTTTTCATGCCCGTTGGATTTGAGCAGACCCTCGTTGATTGCCTGCTCCCGGATGACTCCCTCTTCAAAAAAACGGGACGGGGTTTCATCACTGCTCTGTTCCAGTCCCTGCAGGTAGGTGGCTACCGACTCACCCGTCACCCGGCCGCTGAAGGAGGCGGAGAGCAGCGAGTTGGCCCCCAGCCGGTTTGCCCCGTGGTAGCCGCTGTCGCACTCGCCACAAGCGTAGAGACCGGGAATATTGGTGGCGTGGTTGCGCGGGCTGCCGTACTTGAGGCCGCCGCTCTGTTCATCCTTTTCGTAGTCGATCCAGAGACCCCCCATGGCGTAGTGGGCGGAGGGGAAGATCTCCATGGGAGACTCCAGTGGATCGCTGCCGTGAAACTTGCGGTAGATATCGAGGATTGCGCCCAGCCGGGCGGTGACGAACTTTTTGTCCAGATGGGTGAGGTCGAGATAGACTTTGTCCGCGCCGCCGACTCCTTGTCCCTGTTCCCGCGCGATCTTCCAGATGGCCCGTGAGGCCACATCCCGTGGCACAGTATTGCCGTAGCTCGGATACCATTCCTCAAGGAAATAGAAACGTTCGTTCTCCGGGATGGAACGGGGGCTACGGCTGTCTCCCGGCCGTTTCGGTACCCAGAGGCGGCCTCCCTCGCCCCGTGCGGCCTCGCTCATGAGACGGGTCTTGTCGTCTCCCAGCATGGCTGTGGGGTGGAACTGGAAGAACTCCGCATTGGCGAACCGGGCGCCCTGCAGGTAACAACGAAAGGCTGCAGCTCCGGTGGAGTTGGTCGAGTTGGTGGTGCGGTGCCCATAGACCTTCCCCATGCCGCCGGTGGCCATCACCACCGCGTCGGCGCGAAAGGCGCGCACCTCCAGCGAGTGCAGATTGAAGGCGATGATGCCTTTGCAGTGGCCGTTGCTGTCGAGCACCAGGGAGAGAAACTCCCACCACTCCCGCTTGTGGACGCTGCCCTGGGCTTCGTGGCGCCGCACCTGTTCATCCACCCCATACATCAACTGCTGGCCGGTGCTGGCGCCGGCAAAACAGGTGCGTTTGTTCTTCACGCCGCCGAACAGGCGCAGATCCATTAATCCCTCCGGGGTGCGGGAGAAGGTGACGCCCATGCGCTCGAAGGTGCGGATCAGTCCCGGCGCCTCTTCGCACATCGACTGGATCGGCGGCTGGTTGGCGAGATAGGAGCCGCCCTTGACGGTGTCGATGAGATGCTGCCTGACTGAATCCCGCTGACCTTTGGTGTCGAGTACCGCATTGATCCCCCCCTGGGCACAGACGGAGTGGGAACGTTTTACCTCGAACAGGGAGAACAGCTCGACACTGAAACCGGCCTCGACGATGCGCAGGGTGGTCCAGAGTCCCCCCAGTCCGCCGCCGATGACAATAACCCGCGGTCTCTTTTTCATGAGATAAACCCTAAAAGACCCTGCAGACCCACTGCGAAGAGCAGGAGGGTAAATCCCATGCAGATCAGGAAGCTCAGTTGTTGTGCCCGCGGCGTAACCGTGATGCCCCAGCTGATCCCCATGGTCCAGAGTCCGTTGCCCAGGTGGAGCAGGGAAAGCAGTAGTCCAAGCAGATAGAGCAGAAAGATCATCGGATGTGAGAGCAGTTGCTGCATATGACCAAACAGATCGGCCTTCACGGCGGGTTCCCAGATGCCCCAGAAGCGGGTCATGCCGACATGGGCGAGCAGAAAAAGCAGAATGGCGACTCCTGAGAGCCGTTGTAGCCAGTAGAAGCGATTGTGCAGCCAGGGGTAGCGGTGCAGTTCTGCCCTGCCGGAGCGCAGGATCACCAGGCCGTATCCAGCATGAAACAGGATCGGCAGGGCGATGGCGAAGATCTCCAGCAGGAGCAGGTAGTTCATGCGCTGCAAGGCGGCCACCACCTGTTCGTTGTAGTGTGCCATGCCGAAACGCGACTGCGAGTTCTCCCAGAGATGGAAGATCAGAAAAGCACCCACCGGCAGCAGTCCGAACAGGGAGTGCAGGCGGCGCAGCAGAAAGTGGGGATTTTGTATGGATGCCTTCATGCAAGTAAACGTCACCGGGTCGTCTCACAATAACTTACCGTGTGATCGTGTTACCTGAACTGATCTGTCTCAGGAAACAGTCATCTTCCAGCAATCATGGTGCGCATGGCGCACCCTACGTTTTATATTTGTGAGAAGTTCAAATCATAGCATCTGTAGGGTGTGCCGTGCGCAGCGGAACACTCATAGATCTGGATTGTCCTTTTCAAAACCATGGTAGATAAAATGGTTGGAAGCGCTGTCTCGCAGGCCCGTTCCAACGCCGATGCCCGGCACATTCGCTGTCCTCAGTGAGGGTGCCATGTCGCTGGACAGATCAGGATTGCCACTGACGAACCCGCGGTAGATATCAAAATCGGTCACAGGGGAGTGGCTTCTTGTGCCCGCTGAACTGCCTATTCCGGGTTGAACGGCGGTTGCCTCCGATTTATAGGTGCTGCCGGTGGATAGATCAGGGTTGCCTGGGGCAAACCCACGATAGATCTCCCAATCGGAAGCTGCGCCCGCTGTCCCGGCAAAAAGGAGTGCGCTGATTGTGATGATTGATCTCTTCATGATTGAATCCTCAAACGTTGTATGGAGCGTCGGCATTGGGGTTTGTTGCCGCTTTCTAATATCCATACGTTTAACCCTGTCGCTATGGATTCAATAAAAGATCCAGCGCCCGCTCAACCTGCCTCCTTCCACTCGATACCGCTGTCGATGCCGTGGTGCATCGCAGCATCGGGTTCCGGTTCTTTCATGGTCACCAGCTCCTCGGCGCTGATGGGGTGGATGGCGATGGTGCTGTCAAAGTCCGCCTTGGTTGCTCCCATCTTCACCGCCACGGCAAATCCCTGCAGCATCTCATCCACGTTGTCGCCGATGAGGTGGATGCCCACCACTCGCTGTTCCGGGCCTGCACAGACCAGTTTCATCGCCGTGGTGACGCCGTGGCTGGAGAGCGCATGGCGCATGGGCGTGAAATCGGTCTGGTAGATCGTGATATTTTCATGCAGCTTGCGGGCCTCGGGTTCGGTCAGGCCGACAGTTGCCACTGGTGGATGGGAGAAGACCACACTTGGAATGTTGTCGTAGTCCACCCTCCGTTCCGGCATGTCGTTGAAAAGCCTTTCTGCCAGGCGTCGACCTGCAGCTATGGCTACCGGGGTCAATGGCGTGCGACCGGTAATATCACCGATGGCGTAGATGCCGGGGATGTTTGTGTTCTGGTATTCGTCGGTGATGACGATGCCGTTGTTGTGTGTTTCGACGCCTGCGACCTCCAGATTGAGCCCCCGGGTGTTGGCCGTGCGGCCGACCGCCCAGATCACGCAGTCGAAACCGTCGAGACGTTCGCCGTTTAAGGAGTCGAGGGCGATGCCGGAGTCACTCCTGGCCAGCCCTGCGACCTGAAAGCCCATCCTCAGACCGATCGACTGTTTCTTCATCTCTGCCATCAGAACATTGCTGATCATCGGGTCGAAGGCTTCGAGCAGGCGCTCCTCCAATGCGGCTATGGTGACCTCTGAACCCAGTGCCCGCAGCACTCCTGCGAGTTCCACGCCGATGTATCCGCCGCCGATCACCGCCACCCGCTTTGGCTGTTCAGTGAGTTGGAAGAAACCGTCGGAGGTGATGCCCAATTCGGCGCCAGGCACCGGCGGCACGATGGGACGGCCACCGGTGGCGATAACGATGTGGTCAGCGCTGTAGGTCTCCCCATCCACTTCGATACGGTTGCTGTCGATGAAACGTGCGTAACCCTGGATGTGGGTAATGCCGCTGTCTGCCACATGGCTGTCCCAGTAGCGGTTGATGTTGTGGATATACTCCTCCCGCCCTGCAACCAGCTTGCCCCAGTCAGTTGCCCTGCGATGGGCGGGGATGCCGAAGCTGTCGGCATCGTCCACCGCATGGGCCAGATTGGCGGCGTACCACATGACCTTTTTTGGTACGCAGCCGTTGTTAACGCAGGTGCCACCCATTTTGTGGGCTTCCACCACCGCCACCCGTTTGCCGTACTGGGCAGCCTTTTCCGCCACTGCAAGACCGCCGCTGCCGCCGCCAATTGCAATTAAATCGTATGCTCTGCTCATCTCTCTATTCCTGCATGTGGTGCTGTTGGTCTCCCTGGGGATCGGAGTCAGATTTGACTCCGATCCCTCTGCCGCCATCAGGCTGCCGCTTTGCTCTGCCTGGCGAGGTATTGCTCCAGTTCGTCGGAACCGCCGATGCGCTCGCCGTTGATGAAGACCTGGGGCACCATGGAGATCCCAGCCACCGCACGCAGACTTGCCTCGCTGTAGTCCCGGTTCAATACCAGTTCTTCGAATTGGATACCTGCGTCATGCAGTATCCCCTTGGCGCGGGCACAGAAAGGGCAGCCTTTACGGGTGAAGAGGGAGATATCCAACGGTTTTGCCGCATCCGGTGCGATGTGGGACAGCATGGTATCGGCGTCGGAGACCTCGAAGGGGTCACCGGGAACGTCCGGCTCGATGAACATCTTCTCGATCACCCCGTCCTTCACCAACATGGAGTAACGCCAGGAGCGATCACCGAAACCGAGATCCTGCTTCGACACCAGCATGCCCATGCCGCGGCTGAAGTCGCCGTTGCCGTCGGGCAGGAAGGTGATGTTGTCGGCCTTCTGCTCGGCACGCCACTCGTTCATGACAAAGGTGTCGTTGACCGAGATGCAGACGATCTCATCAACGCCCTGGTGTTTGAACGCCGGCGCCAATTGATTGTAGCGGGGCACATGGGTGGAAGAGCAGGTCGGGGTGAATGCGCCGGGAAGGGCGAACACCACTACGGTTTTGTCTTTGAATACTTCGTCGGTGGTGACATCCACCCACTCGTGGTTGCGACGGGTGTGGAAGGTAACCTGTGGCACTCGCTGCCAGCCATGGAGAGCGAAGCGAAGGCTGGTAGTCCCCGGTAGCCGCGAGGCCGCACTGCTTACCCGGCGTGCCTTGCGCCAGAGGGGAAGCAAAGTAGGCATCCGAGCGCGGCG
>JAESPE010000046.1 GCA_016756835.1 gamma proteobacterium endosymbiont of Lamellibrachia anaximandri
AGCAGGAGTCCTCTTCACTCAGTCTCGCTAAGAAAAAGAGAAAAGCTGCGTGGAATGACCGTTACCGCACTAAGGTGGTGTTTTCAAGCTGATTTTAATGCGGTGGCCCTGACAGTGGGGCACTAGACTAATATCCCAAGTGATGAAAGTGCTAATTACTGCAATGCTGATGGCCTCGCAAGTTGTCACATCCGCTAGAGCCGATGATTTCAATACATTAATGGATCATGCAGAAGCTTCGAAGACGGTCCGGGTTCTCGTTACCGGCTGGCAGGCCATAACGGGTGATGAACCCCTGCCTGGCGCGGAACAGGGTCCGGATGCCTGGGTATCGATTACTGGTGACGAGTTTGTAAAAGAGCTTCAGCAGGTATCAAACCAAACAAAGGTAGTGCGGCGCTACGAAAAATTGCCCGTCATGGCCCTACAGCTAGATGCATCCGCATTGTCGGCAGCCAAGGCGATGGATTCATCGATAAAGGTCTGGATTGACGCCGAGAATAGTACCCAACTTGTAGAGAGTACGCGCTTGATCGGGGCGGATGCGGCTTGGAGTGCTGGATATACTGGTGCAGGACGGGCTGTTGTAGTGATTGATACCGGCACCGACACAAATCATCCGTTTCTACGGGATAAAACGGTATTAGAAGCCTGTTTCTCGGACAGGTGCCCGAATGGCAAAAAATCAATGGTCGGAAAAGGTGCGGCAAAGCCAGTTAAATCACATGGCACCCATGTTGCTGGTATAGCACTTGGAAAACTGGATTCTGGAAAACTCTCAGGAGTCGGGCCAGATCTAAACCTGATCGCCATCAATGTTTTCAATAGCAGTGGAGGAGCACGGGATAGCAGTATCCTTGCAGCACTGGATTACATCTTGGCCTTAGCTGAAAAGAGGCCAGAAATGATAGGTGCGGTGAATATGAGTCTCGGGAGTTCCCGTAAAAAGGCCGGCGTTTGTCGTAACGACTTCTATGATGATGTGTCCAGGCGTCTAAGGAAAGCAGGAATTCCCGTAGTTGTTGCGTCTGGAAATGATGGGAAATCGAACGCTGCGGCACCGGTCGGGGCTCCTGCCTGCATAGATGGATTTATAAGCGTTGGCGCTGTTAACAAGAATGGCCAGGTTGCATCCTTCTCAAACAGTGGACCCACCCTGGATTTTCTTGCGCCCGGTGTTGAGATACTTTCATCGATTCCCCAGGGATCGAAAAAGCAAGGGGCCTATGATCGTTTTCCAGGCACATCAATGGCGGCTCCCCATGTAGCTGCGGCAATGGCTGTGTTGAAGCAGGCGATGCCTGACCGTTCTGTAGACGAGTTAGTGCTCGCGCTCAAGAAGTCCGGCACTCCCGTACGTGATGCTCGTACAGACATTGTTGCACCTATTATCAATATAGGCCGTGCGATCGTATTATTAAACGGTGGGAACACCCCTCCAAAAAATGAGCCTCCAAAATCGGCGCCTGATAACGACGGAGCTCCGAAGAAAAAACCCGTCAAACCAGCACCACTACCAATAAAAAAGGCACCCGCACCAAAAACGAGGAATGATGGATGGAATGCAATTACTGGCTAAACGGTCTACCACAGGCCTGCAGAAGTCGTGCTTCATCATTACTTAGTTTCAGCACGATTCTATTGCTCGGCACCCTTTTCGGATGCGCTAGTAACAGTGCGAGCATAACGCCTCTAGAACATGAAGATACAGCGCGTGTACCAATTCTCGTCAATCTGGTCGTCGAAACGCAGAAAGCGGATAGTGAATATGACCCTACTGCCATCAAGAATGTTCAAGTCCTTGTTCTCAACCGATTGCGTACGATTATGTCACCTGAAGATTTTCATGCTATACGCAGCTACCGGATGCTTCCTTTGCTAGCCCTTTCTGCCGATGCGGAGACATTGCTCTATCTGCTGCGCATGCCACAAATCCGATCCATCAGACTTGATCGGGAGATGGTGCTCTTTGAGTGATGCGGCGTAATCGGTGGACGCAGGAATTTCCTTCCTATTTGAGCGGCGTTTATCCTGTGCTTTCAAAGCATTAACTATTATGAGGAGTTTGAGTATATGTATTCTGCAATGACCTCGACTATTGTGGGAGGGATCCTAGCGCTATCTTTGGTCGTGTGCGCTCAGTCAAGTGCGGAGGAGTTGCCATCTCCTGACATGATCACCGAACAATTGATCCCAATTACCGGAGACGAAGAAAGTCCCGGGAACAAATTGCCGTCTGTTGACCTGGCTGTGGAGTTCGAACACAATTCCGCGCGCCTTACAGAACATGCTCGCACCTTGCTGGGCAATCTGGCAAAATCATTACTCGACCCGCGCTTTTCTAAAACCGTGTTCGGGATCCACGGGCATTCTGATGCATCAGGACAATCAGAATATAACCTTCAGCTATCTGAAAAACGTGCCCGCTCAGTTGCCAAGTATTTAGTGAACTCACTTGGTATAGTCTCAGAAATGCTTATTACTCGTGGGTTCGGCGAAACTCAGTTGAAGTTTCCTCAAGACCCGTATTCAAAGGCTAATCGGCGTGTAGAAATCGTTAATCTCACACCGAACTTGATTAAGGCTCCTGAATCCCCGTCACGACCTTTGCATCAGATCCCTAGTTCATCACATCAATCAATAATTGAATGAAGTGCCAATCTACGCAAGCTATGAATACTCTGATTTACTGTTGAGTATCGCACTCTGCATCATGAAATTGCGTTTGCAAGCAGCACGATAGGCCTGTCAATCGTCACTATATTTCATTGAATACAACTATCGTACGCAGAGCCTACAGAGAGGGAGGGAAGCTGCTAACAGTGACAGGAATCACATCTGTGCCAAGGCGTCCTGAACAAGTAACTCCAACTCATCGAGGTCGGGAATAAGCGCTGATTCACCACCAACGATTACCGGTTTCTGTATCACAACGCCCATATCTTCATCTATAGAGGCGGGCGAAATATTGTCACTGGTTACACGCACCAAACGGGGGATTGCCTGGGCAACCAAACCAATGTACGGCAGTTCCTCATCACCATTCAGGGTGTGGGTCACGATTATTCGGCCACGATGACCGGGCGCTTGAATCGATTTGTCCAACAACCCGTCAATAGAAACCACTGGAATGTCATACTGCCGCCACTCAATAAATCCAAGCAGCCAGTCCGGCAGATTCGCCTGTGGCTCAGGTTTCCGGTAGCCGACCACTTCCGCCACTGCGGCATTCGGCAGTAACAATCGTTCCGATTCGAGCGGGATCAGAACGCTTCGCACCTCTGATGAGACAGCTTCACTCATGCACTGCCTTCCGCCAGTACTTCATTGATGTTCTCCAACAGATCGCTCTCCTGGTATGGTTTGCCGAGGCAACGTTTTACACCAAGATCGAAGGCACGCTGACGGTGTTTTTCACCAACGCGAGAGGAGATCATGATGATAGGAACCTTTTTGTAATCAGCTGAGTTACGCATATGACGCGCCAATTCGAAACCATCCATACGTGGCATTTCGATATCCAGCAACATGATATCGGGCACCTGTTCCTGCAACAGTGCCACTGCATCCACCCCATCTTTGGCGGTCACCACATCCATTTCATGGCGCTCCAGGAGGCGGGTGGTGACTTTTCTCACCGTAATTGAGTCATCCACGACCAAAACCCGCAGTCGTTCTTTTTCAGCCCCAGCAGGGGCAGCCTTGTCTGCATCCGGCACTGCAAGCGCGTGGGCAGCACCCAGGCGTACCAACGTACCGATATCAAGGATCAGGGCCACCCCCCCGTCCGCCAGAATTGTTCCACCGGTGATCCAGGGCACACTGCTCACTTGCTTGCCCAACGGCTTCACTACAATCTGACGCGTACCCAACAATCCGTCAACCTGCAGTGCCACCTGATGTTCACCTGTGTGAACAAGCAACATGGGGAACCACTTGGTGCTCTCATGCAGATCGGGGGCACCCGCCATCATCAACTGCCCCATGTTCTCGACTTTGTAGCTTCTGCCAGCGTAACTGTACCCCACCTGCTTACCAGCGTAGCAAGCACTCAATTCCTCGTGACTGATTCTGACCACACCCTCTACACTGCCGTGGGGAATGGCATAGACCTCTTCGCCGATCTGAACCAAAAGCGCATCTGTGATCGCCAGGGTCAGCGGCAGTCGAATGGTAAAACTGGTGCCGCGACCGGGTTGCGAGTCGATGCTGAGCGTACCGCCCAGCTGCTTTACCTCACTGGTTACGACATCCAGCCCCACGCCGCGGCCGGCAATCTGAGTCACCTCGTCTGCTGTAGTAAAGCCTGGCATCAACACACACTGCATCAGATCATCGTCACTGATCTCCGCATCCTGGACAATCAGGCCGTGGTCGATAGCCTTGGCCTTGATGGCATCGATATCCAGTCCACGTCCATCGTCTGAGATTGTCAGCACGATGTCGGACGCTTCCCTCACCATGTAAAGCGAGACTACACCTTGTTCGCCTTTTTCAGCTTGGGCACGTTCAGACGAATTCTCGATCCCGTGGGAAACCGCGTTGCGCAACAGATGCTCCAAGGCGGGAATCATCCGGTTGAGTATGCTTCGATCCATCTCGCCATCGGCGCCGAAGCTATCGAGACGCGCCTTTTTCCCCAACTGATCGGCAGTCTGCCGAACCACGCGCTGCAGCCTGGGCAACAACTGCGCAAAGGGAACCATGCGGGTGCGCAACAGTCCATCCTGTAGATCGGTGGAAATACGCGACTGCTGAAGCAACAGTGTGTCTGTCTCACGCTGAAGATCGTCCATCAGGTGATAGATACTGTCGAGATCGCTAACCGTTTCAATCAGGGCTCTGGAGAGCTGCTGCATATTGGAGAAACGATCAAGTTCCAACGGATCGAAAGCCGCCTTGTCCCCATCATCCTCCTCGTAGTCGTCCCTTTCCCAACGATAGAGAATCTGGGCTTCCGTCTCGATCTCCAGCTTGCGCAGCTGATCTTGCAGACGGGCCACGGTCTGCTCCAACTCAGTCAGGTTAAACCCGAGCACACTGTTCTGTTGCTCCAAACGGGTGCGATAGATACTGATCTCACCGGCATTGTTAACCATGCGATCCATTAACATGGAGCTGACACGCACTTGGTCTCGGGCCGGTCGAAAGATCGAACCGGACTCATCGGCCGGGGGCTCGACATCAGTCTCACCCTTAAACAGAGAGAAGGCTTTCTCCCAGACATCGGCTGACGACACACTCTCCTGTAGAGGCTCCGCCTCGTCAGGCTGCTCTGCCATTTCCTCATTACCCGGAGATGGCGCTTCAGCCGCCTCCTTTTCCGGCCAAACCCGGTCGCCATCAACCTCAGCCAAACCCATTTCCGACAGCAGGCCATCAAGCTCACCTATCAGATTTTGAGGCTGATGTACCCTGCCGATACTGCCCACCTCATCCACCTGGGTCGCCAATCTGTCCAGTGCTTGGCGCGTCAGATCAGTAACTGTTTCGCTGGCCGGCAGCTGACGTTCAGCTACACCGGTAAAAACAGTCTCCAGAGCATGACTGAGATCCCCTACGGGTAGAATGCCAGCCAGTCGCGCACTCCCTTTCAGGGTATGAAGGGTGCGTTGGATATCATCAATGAGCGTGTCGTTTTCAGAATCTCCCATCCACTGCTGGTAGGTGGATTCGATGGATTCGAGCAGTTCTCTCGCTTCCTCAACGAAAATCTCGATCAGCTCCGGGTCTTCGCCGACCTCGAACAGCGGCTCTTCCTGCATAAGCGGCAGAGAGATATCTTCAAGGCCGACCTCAGCTGCAACATCCTCTTCACCGTCTTCTGCGGAAACCGGTTCAAGCTCAATCGTCCCGGAGATTTCAGCCTCTTGGATTTCGTCCTCCATCTGCCCATCCTGCTGGGCTTCAGACGTTTCCTCTCTGTCCTCTTCTTTTTCGAGCAGTTCGTGGGCGTGGTCGAGACGATGCAGAAAATCCTCGGTCTCCGGCTCCTGCAGTTTATGGTCAAGAAGCCACGCCAGCAGACCACGGATATGTGAAGCACCATCATCAATAAAGGTAACGACCTCCTTATTGGTAACCTGATGGTGAGACATCAGCGAATTCACATAGTATTCGAGCACCTTGCTCAGACCCGCAATGGATGTGACGCCTGCCATGTGAGCACTGCCGTGCAGGGTATGAAAAGCGCGTGAAACCTTTTCGGTCAGCGGAATGCCTTTGGCACTCGCTTTCGCCTTTGTAACAAACTTATCCAGTGTTTTGAGATGCGCCGCCGACTCCGCTTCAAAAATCTCTAGCAGCTCGGTATCGAGTTCAATTTCCAGATCCGCGGCCGGCACCCCTTCCTCTGGCACCCCTTCCTCCGGCGCTTCGGCTTCGGCTTCGGCTTCGGCTTCGGCTTCGGCTTCGGCTTCGGCTTCGGCTTCGGCTTCGGCTTCGGCTTCGGCTTCGGCTTCGGCTTCGGCTTCGGCTTCGGCTTCCAGGGAAGCGTCGACAACTGATTCTTCTATTGCAACTTCGTATCCGGAAACCTCGTCTCCTGTATCCAAATGGGCCAAGGCTTCATCAATCTGATCCAATGCCGGTGATTCCACCACGGGCTCGGTAGAATCAGCATCCTCTGACGCTTCAAAACCCGCCACTTCGAGCAGATCTGTATCGACGAGTATCTCTTCCTCAGCGGATGGGTAGTGCGCAGAAGGAGTGGACTCCTCCCCCTGCTCGGACAGCGGTTTCACCTCTTCCGTTTTAGCAGTTGCAGATTCCGCCGCACGCCCGTCCGACAGTGCAAAAGCGCGATTGATAACAGCATCGACATCAACTGTCGGCAACACCGAGCGTTCCTGACAATCGATGAGTTCCGGCATTATATTCTGCACGGTATCGAGCAGATCGAAAATCTCTGGGGTAACCTCGATGGTCTCGTCGATCACCCGGTTGATCATATTCTCTACCGACCAGGCCAGTTCACCGATGATCTTTGCACCCACCAACCGCCCACTACCTTTCAGGGTATGGAACGAGCGACGAAAAGTGATGAGGGCATCTTTGTCATCATGATTCTGCTGCCAACGAGGCAGGTATTCCTGAATAACTTCCAGCTCTTCCCGGGCCTCTTCGATAAAAATTTCCAGGATTTCGGAGTCGATATCCTCGAGCGCCGGTTTGTCTGCCGACGGGATCGGGATCTCCTGAGTCGACGCTTCGATATCAGCCTGTTCCACTTGCTGGGAGATAACATCAACGGGGGATGGGACCTCCAGGGCTTCAACCGGAACGGCTTCTTCTGTTTCTGGCTCCTCGTCAGGAATTATCTCCGGGGATACCGGGAGGGGAACCACCGGTGCCGGCACATCGCTGACAACTTCAGCCTTTTCAGAGGGCAGTGTGCCACGCGTCTCAAGTAGGCCGGCCAGTGCCGCTCTTGCAATGCTGACTATCTCATTGCGGTCGCCCGCACCGTCGATCAGGGATTCGAGGAAGTACTCAATACTGCTTATGACATCAGCCAATGAATTCAGCTGTTGGCGTTCCGGAATCTGCCCATCTTCTATAAGGTGAGCGCGGATAAAGTCTGCCGTCAGGCCAAGTATCCGTGCGGGCTCAACCAACCCAAGCAGATTCAGGGCACCGTAAACCCGATGGAATTCATCATAGACATCCTCAAGTACCGAGGCATCATGCGCCGTTTCGGTATAGCTGATGATCGCCTCTTTGGCTTTCGCAATGTCCACTTTTGCTTCGCGGACGGTCTGCCTGACCAGGCTTTCATATTCGCCCTGGGGCAGATCCTGCCCCCAGCCGCCATCATCGACTACGTGATCGATGGAGGCCTTTCCACTGTGAATATTGCTCAGAGACGATTCGACAAACAGCAGGTCGCCCGCCATTTCCATCAGTTCAAACTCTTCCGGCTGAGTCTCCCGCTCAACGATAGAGTGGACGCGGTCAGCCTGCCGAATCAGGCGGGTACGAAGAGCGCCTTGGCCGATCATGCCAAGGGTGTCCCCCAACTTGCGCAGGGGGGTCTCCATCTTCGCCAGTGCACCGGGTTGGGACTGCTCTCCGCGCATGAACAGGTCAAGGATATCCTTGACGTGGGTAAGTTCAATGTGGATAGCATCCCGAACCGACTCGGCGAGATCCTCATTCGCCCCGGTCAGGCCCTGCCTGCCCAGCGCCAGATCAGCCTCGCTGGGCAATACCTCATTCAGATGATAGGCCTCTTTGACCTCCTGAATACGAGGATTGCCGGAATCTGCACGAGCAACATAGTAGAGAAGATTTTTTAAAAGATCTTTCGGTGGGTCATTCACTAATGACGACTCACCTTCATCCACGATATGTTTGAGTTGACGGTCCAGCTTGCCAAACAATTGTTTAACAGCGATACCGGAATCGATGGTGAATTCACGCAAACCCTGGATCAGCGCCCCGGCAACCCACATAAGGCGATGGACCTGCTCAGTCCCGGCACTACGTTCCAGCTCGTCGACCACATCCTGCAGATAGCCCCAGCCTTTCTCAACATTCAGTTTGCGGAACCAGTTGAGTAGACCAAGATGGAACTTGTGCCGTGAACGGCGGGCCAATGCAGGCAGATCCTCATTGGGCTCCCCTGTGATACGGCCAGCCACCTGGACATCATCCAGATCAGGATTGAACAGCGCAGCCTCAGAAAGCAGCGGTGCCTCCCGCACGGCACGGAGGTCATTCAGCAGTGGCAAAACGATGAACGGAATGTCCGAATCACCGGATTGCAGTTTTTCCAGATAGTCAGGCAGCTGTATCAGCGCCAGCATCAAGGCTTCGGCAGCGTCATCGATCTGCCGCACCTTTCCGCTATGCATCGCCCGCGCGACCTGCTCCATCTCTTCCGCAAGCATGCCGGGGCCATAAGCCTGAACCATCTGCAACACACCAGATATCTGGTGCAGGCGATCGGCGCAAACCTCCAGGGATGAGGCCTCGCCCTCGCCCTCGATCCGCTCCTCAAGCGCCTGTCGCGCCTGACGAAGGGTCTCGTCAATCTCTTCTTTGACCCAGTTCAGGGCGCCAAAATCGTGAATGTTGGTCACAGGTGTGCCTCAGTAGCCCATTCACGTATCGCAAAAAAAACTTTGCTCAACATTTTGCCCCTAATACCCCTAACCGCCATTGAACTGAATAGATGAAACGTCCCGCCTTTACGGAAGACGGAAACCGGCAACAGTTTTCTGCAGTTCATCAGAGAGATCAGCCAGCTCTCCGATGGATTGCGCGGTCTGGTTGGTACCGTCAGATGTCTGGGTAGTGATCTCCTGAATAACCGCCATGGTGTCATTGATCCTGGCGGACTCATCGGACTGTATCGTGGCTGAACCTGAGATTTTCTCTGTCAGATCTGAGATATACTGAGAAACGTTCTCGATCTCCATCAGGGCTTCGCCGGCATCCTCTGCGAGTTTGGCGCCTTTCACCACACCTGTGGTACTGGCTTCCATGGAGATAACCGCCTCGTTGGTGTCCGCCTGGATGGTTTTAACCAGTGCTTCGATCTGCTTGGTTGCGTTGATGGAACGTTCAGCAAGACGCTGTACCTCGTCCGCAACCACCGCAAAACCACGACCCGCCTCACCAGCCATCGCCGCCTGCATAGCCGCGTTCAGGGCCAGAATATTCGTCTGATCAGCAATGTCATCGATCAGCTCAACGATATCCCCGATCTCCTGAGAGCTTTCACCCAGTCGTTTGATTCGTTTCGAGGTCTCCTGAATCTGCTCGCGGATCGAATCCATGCCCTGGATGGTATTGCGCACGGTGTCGGCACCCGTGTTAGCGATATCAACCGAGCGCTTTGCAACCTCGGCCGTCTCCGCTGCATCCTTCGTCATCTGATCGATGGCGATCGTCATCTCCTTGATGGAGGCATTCGCCTGGGTGATCTGCTCTGCCTGATGCTCACTCGCTTCTGCAAGATGCATTGCGGTTGCGCGACTCTCCTGTGTCGAGGACGAGACCTGTTCCGAGGTGGCATTGATGGTGGTAACCAGCTCCCGCAGGGCCTCGATAGCATAGTTGATGGAGTCGGCAATGGCACCGGTAATATCCTCGGTGACGCTGGCGGTCACTGTCAGGTCACCATCCGCCAAGTCGCCCATTTCATCCAACAGACGTAGAATCGCCTTTTGGTTGCTTTCATTCAGCTGCTTACTCGCTTCTTCACGCCGGCGGGCATCAACAACGAGCTGCACGCCCAACAGGATTAGAAACAGTGCCGCTGCGGCGCCGAAAAGTGCCACTGCACCTGGACCAGCCTTGATGCCGAGCAACTGAAATCGTCCGGGAGATGCACCAAAGGCCTTGATCAGCTGTTCCGCTTTGTCACTGGTTCGGTCACTGATCTCGTCGACCGTAGATGCCGCCTCAAGTGCCGGCAGTACCGCCGGAATACTGTCGATGATCTCTTCTGCATGATCGTTGATCGTGCCGAACAAGGTGGCAACATCCCGCAAACTGGCTTCTGCGGCAGGATTCGTTACTTTTTCCACGCCCAAGTCAGGATCACCCTCCAACAACCCGTCCAAAACACGGCCAAAACGATCACCATCCCGGCTAAACTGGTCAATGGCAGATGCTGTCTCCTGTCCCCCAAGCAATACTGCATTCACCTTGGTATCGATTCGCTGTGCCAACATCAGCTGTTCAGTGGCGATATAAATTTGGCGTGGCGACGCCTGCTCGTTGATCAGGCCCTGCACAACCTCATTTGAAAGATCCTGCAGCTGGGGAATAAATTCTGAAATGACGCTGGAAAATTCGCCAATTGCCAGGGTGGATTCTTTCGCGGCAAGAATCTCATCCGCTTTCTGGCGCAATTCAAGCCAGGTATTCTCAACCTCACGAAGGGTTGGGCGCGCCTCGTCCGGCGCTCGGGGCAACCCCTCTGAGCGTGCGCCATTCTTGAGCTCCCACATAATCTGCTCAAAACGGTCCCGGACGCTCTGCAGGGAACTGAATGCCTGTCGCTCGCCACGAGCGGCCAAGAGGGAAAATTTAGCCAGTCGCTGAGCCAGAATCCTCTGTTCAGCGGCTCTTAACAGGTACTGTTCGTCAAACGACTCTTGCCTGGTGGTATGCACAAAGGTCAACAGCGCCAGAACCAATGACACCAACAGTAGTACGGAAAGTACCGTTATGGCCCTGTTTGACGGTGATTTAGCACCTCTTACTTTCATTACTCTTTCTCCTGAAAGCGCATCTTCAAGCCCCGCTGCAAACGGTGCATGACACGGACTTACACGGCCGCAACCTGAAAAGCAGGATCCTGCGCCAATGAAAACAGACTTAAAACCGGCCAGACTTCACCATCCAGGTCAAATCCAAACCGTACATATTTTTCCATACGACCAACAACACCATGATTGGCAATTGCCATCGTTTCGCTGAAATGGCGCATACCCACCATTTCACCCACCAGGACACCGGTAAAAACGTCTTGATGAGCAAAAACCAGTACCCGGCTGCGCCGGCCACGGTCTGTTTTATTTCCGACAAGATAGGATTGCAAGTCGATAACGGGAATCAGATTGCCGCGAACATTCGCCACACCCAGCATCCAGGATTTCGTTCCAGGAACCGGGGTAATATTGCTGGGATAGTTAAGGATCTCTTTTATCTCATCAAGTGGAGCGACCAGTCTTTGCTCACCAACGAAGAACATGACGCCTTCCCACTGCGCCTCGGTCTGCTCCTGCTGGGGAAGCCCCCGGGCAAACTCTCTGCTGCGATGTTCGATAACCTGTAAAAGCTGCAGCAGCTCTTCAGGATCATCGAACATTGGGTCAGAAAGCATTTCAGCCATTCAGCAACACCTTGATCTTGGCCAGCAAGTCTGCAGGCGCCACCGGCTTGACCAGGTATTCACTGGCCCCTTGGCGTTTCCCCCAGCTCCGGTCCGTCTCCTGATCTTTCGTAGTCACCATGATCACAGGAATTTTCGCGGTCCCCTCGTCGTTCTGCAACTGCCGGGTCGCCTGAAAACCATTCAGTATGGGCATCACCACATCCATCAATATCAAATCCGGATGTGTGCGCTTTGCCGTATCGACACCCTCCTGGCCATCACGCGCCACCTGAACCTGAAAGCCCTGCTTTTCCAGGATCTTCTTCAGAACATGCACTTCCGTCGGGGAATCATCCACGATCAATATCGTAGCCGCGTCTGCCCCAGGTACCACAGTAGCCTGATCAAGCTCTTTTGGAGTCCTGTCTCTAGTGAAAAATCTTCTTATCATCGATATAAAGCGCCGAAAACTCTTATGCTCGCTGGCCGCAGTCTATGCGACCCCCATAGTTATTACTCTGGTCAGGCTGCCTTTGTGGCATATCGCCTTATCGCACCCAAGAGTTCATCCTTTGTAAAAGGCTTGGTCAGGTACTGCTCAGAACCAACAATACGCCCGCGCGCCCGGTCAAAAAGGCCATCTTTACTGGAGAGCATGATGACAGGAATATCTTTATAAACTTCATTATGCTTTATCAGCGCGCAGGTCTGGTAACCATCAAGGCGCGGCATCATGATATCGACAAAGATAACGTCGGGATGATGGTCGGCTATCATCGCCAGCGCCTCAAAGCCATCAATAGCGGTCATAACTTCACAACCGGCTTTTTTCAGAAGACTTTCAGCAGTACGTCGGATGGTCTTACTGTCATCAATGACCATCACCTTGACCCCTGAAATATCCGTCTCCGTATCTTCAGCACTCAACTTGACATCCTCTCGATAATGGGGCGGCGCAGTACATAATAGGCCAGCTATTTGTTAGGAATCACAGTTGTCAGGCCCCACAACTGCCACAACTGCATACCTCCCCGGTAGTAAAAAAGCCTTTCCGGTGGATATCCCACCTTCAATAGCCCCTTTATCGCCCTGGGAGACTGACCGCAAGATGGGCCATTACACCACAACACCAAGTCCTTGGCTTTGGAAAAATTCCATTTACCACTCTTCAACTGCCCATCCATGAACCCCATCTCTTCCATTTTACGGGTAAAAAAACCTACGCTGGAACGCCGTGTGACACCAAACGACTCCAGCGCCTTCACCATTTCAGGGGCATCCACCTCTTTGGAAAGGGTGGTAAAAGGGATATTGACCGAGCCGGGAATAGTTCCACGCTGATGCCACTGGGGAGTTCTGGCATCGATCAGCAGCCCCTCTCCATCCCGCAATTTTGTCTCCATAAACTCGAAGATCTCGACTTCACCAACGGTCGACACCCGAGGATCTGCCTGCTCCGGCCTGATACAAAACGGCGGACATTTACGCACCGTCTTGGCAAAATAACCCTTGAGTTCGTAGTCGGGATCCTGAACCCGCTGAACCTTTACGGAACGTCCCTCATGCATGACATGAAGATAGGGCTTGTCGGCAGTCAAGCCAACCACACCACTGCTTTCACCTACCTCCGACTCATCTGCCGAAGCAACTCCCGCCATAATCAGCAGGAGAAAGATGACGAAAGTATGTTTAACGAATAATTTCATGCCTGTCCCCGTAATTCTATTCTTATTTTGAGAAATTCAAAGCCGCTGCCCCCGGTATTCGAAAGTGCCCTGCATGTTTAGCGATGCAGGAATCTATCCATGATCTTTTTTTGAATATCTCCGATGGAGGCTCCACTCTTGTAGTCAAGATAGATCTCCTCCTGACTTCGGCCAGGCAACTTTCTGTAAAAAGTAAAACTGCCCAAGTAGCGGCTCTTCAGGTTAGCCTCAAATTCCTCCTGGGTTGGCCCACCTTCAACCAATGGCGCCTGCTCACTCTGCCCACCAACGTCGCCCCTCTGCTCCACCTTGTTGGCTTCTTCAGCAATGGCGGAGAGGAAGGCATCATCCTCATCCTCCGCTGTGGCCAAGCCACTCACAAATATGGGAATAAGAAAGAGCAACCACAAAATACCCGGTCGCAGCATCGCCAAACCGCTCTGACGGCTGAATCCTACCGGCATAGCGCACCTCAAATAATTAATGATTTAACAATTGTGGCTCGCTGTCCTTCTCACACTGCCAGGAGGAACAACGAATCTCTTTATTATACGGCCGACCCCCCTTCAACCTTCGCCAACCATCCTGGATTCACTCAAAATAGCAAGATGTTCACCCCGCATCAAGGTTAGCCTTCCTCGCACCAGGATTGAAGGATCTTTGTCGATAACCGTGACGACCTCGCTGTTTTATTGCATGAAAAAAGCAAAGTCGCTTAAAACCATCCCAAATCCAAAGTAAACTGTGACACCATGAAGATCAGAATCGGCGTAGTCATGGACCCTATCGAGTCCATCAATATCAAAAAAGACAGTACTTTTGCCATGCTGCTCGCAGCTCAGGCCCGGGGCTGGGAGCTCCACTACCTGGAACAGTCCAGCCTTTTTCTGTCAGGGGGACGCTGTCTCGCGGAGACCCGCACAATTCGGGTCAGCGACGATCCATCGGGTTGGTATGAAGTTTTAGAGAAGCAGACACTGCCTCTGGATCAGCTCGATGTTGTGCTGATGCGCAAGGACCCACCCTTCGACATGGAGTACATCTACACCACCTACCTGCTGGAACAGGCGGAGCGTCAGGGCTGCCTGGTCGTCAACCGCCCCGCCAGCCTGCGTGACGCAAACGAAAAACTATTTACCAGCCTGTTTCCCCAATGCTGCCCACCCACGCTGGTGAGTCGCAGAAGCGATGATTTCCGTGCTTTTCACAAGGAGCACCGGGACATCATCCTCAAACCCCTCGGCGGCATGGGCGGCGCCTCAGTTTTTCGCGTCAAGGAGGATGACCCCAATATCAGCGTCATCATCGAAACTCTGACCAGCCATGGCACTGAATACACTATGGCACAGAGATTCATCCCCGAGATCAGCGCAGGCGACAAACGTATCCTGATGGTGGACGGCCAACCCATACCCTACGCCCTGGCTCGCATCCCGGCCAAAGGTGAGACCCGGGGGAATCTGGCCGCCGGTGGCCGTGGAGAGGGAGTACCACTGTCGGAGCGGGATCACTGGATTGCCGGCGAAGTCGGACCGGAGCTGAGACGGCGCGGCATTCTCTTCGCCGGACTCGACGTGATCGGCGATTTTCTCACCGAAATCAATGTCACCAGCCCCACCTGTATTCGGGAACTGGACAGACAATACAATCTGGACATTGCCGGCGATCTGATGAATGCCATTGAGAGGAAGCTGCAGTAATGAGTCGCATCTGGAACAGGCTGTCCCGACAGATTCCGCCTGCGCTTATCATCCTGTCTACACTCGTGGCTACGGGCTGTCACGACCAGCACCAACCCATCCACCACAGTCGCTTCCTCGCCTTTGGCACCCTGGTCGATCTCAACATCGTCGGCGCAGATCGAAAAACAGCAGAACAGGCCAGCGCAGCCATCCAGGCCGATTTCAACGCTATGCATCAAGCTTGGCATGCCTGGGATCCCGGCCCACTGAAACGAGTTAACCTTTTGATCCAGAAGAGGGAACAGTTTGCCGTCCCGCCGTCTGTGCAACCCCTGATCGAACAGTCCAGTCTACTCTCCGCCCAGAGCAACCATCTTTTCAACCCCGCCATTGGTCATCTGATCGATCTCTGGGGTTTTCAGAAGAGTCCCGAACAGTGGGAACCGCCACAGCAGGAGGCCATCGACAAACTGCTCTCAGCCAATCCGCGCATGTCGGATCTGCAACTGGACGACATTCTGCTGCAATCATCAAATCCGTCAGTCAAACTCGATTTCGGCGCCTTCGGCAAGGGGTATGGCATCGACCTGGCCATTGAACATCTGCGCGAATTGGGTATCCACAGCGCCATCCTCAATTCCGGGGGGGATCTGCGGGCTATCGGCAACCGTGACGGACGCCCCTGGCGCATCGCCATTCGCCGGCCCAGCGGCCACGGTGTCTTTGCCATGGTTGAGGTGGATGGGGACGAAAGCGTTTTCACCTCCGGCGATTACGAGCGGAATTTTATGTATGAGGGCCGTCTGTATCACCACATCGTCGATCCCCGCACCGGTTACCCCGCCACAAAATCCCACTCTGTAACCGTCATCCACCAAAATGCCGCCACCGCCGACGCTGCCGCCACCGCGCTCTTTATCGCCGGTCCGGATGAGTGGCATGAGATCGCGCAGGCAATGGGGATAAAATTTGTCCTTCTGGTCGGCAGCGACGACCGCATTCATATGAACCCTGCAATGCAGAAACGAGTCATACTGGTGGACGAAAATCATCAGAAAATCGTCGTGAGCAAGCCGCTCTGAACGAGGGTGCCCGGAAACCAAATAACCTATGGGTATGACCGCATCACTCCCACAGACCGACCGCCTGGGGATCACCCTGTTTTTAGCGGCCTGTCTGCATGCCCTGCTCATCCTTGGCGTCACCTTCAAATTCGAAGATAGAAAACCACCGGATCACCGCCAGCAGAGCCTTGAAATCATGGTGGTCAGACAACCGAAGGCGCCACCCGAGAAAGAGGAGAAGGCCGACTTTCTCGCTCAAGTAACGCAATCAGGCGGCGGCAGCGAAAAAACGCCCAAAAAGCCGGCTACCGAGGCGCTAGTGCAGCCGTCGCCGGAACCCGCACCTAAACAGACCCGATCCGCGCCAAAGACGAGTCTGCCCCAACCCTCCCCAAGAGCGGAAAAAAAACTCATCACCCAGGCGAAATCAACAATCAAACTCAAAGCCGAGCAGGCTCAGCCTGAACCCAAAAAACGTCTGACCGCTGCTCAATTGCTGGCCAGCAAAAACCTTGAGATAGCCCGCCTTACCGCTGACCTGGAGGAGAAATCCCAGGCTTACGCCAAACGGACCCGGCGCAAGGCTGTCAGCGCCAGCACAAAGGAGTATAAATATTCGGCCTACCTGGAATCCTGGCGGCGCAAGGTGGAGCGCATCGGCAATCTGAACTATCCGGATGAGGCCAAACGCCAGCGGCTCTACGGCAATCTTGTGTTGCATGTTGCGGTCAAGGCAGACGGCACCATAGAGCGGGTCCGCATACTGCACTCATCCGGACACAAACTGCTTGATGACGCAGCAATCCGCATCGTCAGACTGGCGGCACCCTACTCACCTTTTCCAAACAACATCAGAAAAGAGACTGATGTGCTCGACATCACCCGCACCTGGCAATTCCTTCGCAGCAACAGATTGGGTTCGGAATAGTCCCTGTAGCGAAAAAAACCTCTTCTATTTTGTTGCAGACAGGACGCCACGATCAGATACTATGGGGATGGACCCTAAAACCAGCCTGACGAATCACTTCCTCATTGCGATGCCGGCGCTGACCGATCCCAATTTCTTTCATGCCGTCACCTATATCTGCGAGCATAATGAGGAAGGGGCGATGGGTATCATGGTCAATCGCCCCATCGAACTGCAACTCACCGACGTCTTTGAGCAGTTGGATATCAAGGTCACCGACGAAAACCTCTCCGAGCAGCACGTCTATATCGGCGGCCCGGTTCAGACCGACCGTGGCTTCGTCCTGCACACCGCCACCACAACCTGGGATTCCACCCTCAAGGTGGCACCGGAGATCAGCGTGACGACATCACGGGATATTCTGGAGGCCATCGCTACCGGCAAAGGCCCCGATCAAGCGTTGGTCGCACTGGGTTATGCCGGCTGGGGGCCGGGGCAGCTTGAAGGCGAAATTGCCGAAAACGCCTGGCTGAGCGGCCCGGCAGACAACAATATCATTTTCCGACTGGAGAACGCTGCTCGCTGGCAGGCTGCAGCGGATCTACTCGGTGTGGACATCAATCTGATGAGCGGTGATGCCGGCCATGCCTGAAAAATGATCAACCGGGTACTTGGCTTTGACTATGGCACGCGTAAAATCGGTGTTGCTGTAGGACAGACCATCACCGCCACCGCCACCGCGCTGGAGACCCTTCTGCCGGTAAAGAACAAGCCCGACTGGCAACGCATCTCCCAGTTGATCGACGAGTGGAAGCCGGACGCCCTGATCGTGGGCCTGCCGCTGGATGTGGACGACACCGAGACCGATGCCACCGCCCCGGCCAAACGCTTCTCACGGCAGTTGGAGGGACGTTACCGATTGCCGGTAGTGATGACGGATGAACGCTTCACCTCCTTCGAAGCCAGAGACCGGCTCGGTCACAAGGCAAAACGTATCGAGGAGTATGATGCCGTGGCGGCAAAACTGATCATTGATACATGGTTGAGTGAAAATTCGTAGGCGGCCAGAATACCAGTCAGGTGGTAAGCTACAACAGAACGTTTTTCCAACAGATTTAGAGAAAGGTAAAAATGCAGTCAAATAGCTTTATGAACGCTGATGCGGTCGAATCGCTGGTAGATGAGATGGCGGGAAAACTCTGGTCCCTGATGAATGAGCGGGCAATCCAGGCGCCTCTCCTGGTGGGGATTCGCACGGGTGGCGTCTGGCTGGCCGAGATGCTGCATCAGGAGCTGGGTCTGGAAGAACCCCTCGGCACCCTGGATATCTCCTTCTACCGCGACGACTTCACCCGCATCGGCATGAACCCGGAAGTCCACCCCTCCGACCTGCCGGTGCCCGTGGATGACCGTCATGTCGTCCTCATCGACGATGTACTGCATACCGGCCGCACCATGCGTGCGGCCCTCAACGAGATTTTCGACTACGGCCGGCCCGCCTCCGTGATCCTTGCCTGCCTGGTGGAACGCAGAGGCCGGGAACTGCCGATTCAACCCGATGTCGTTGCCCTGCACAAAGAGATGAAGCCGGGAGAACACATCACCCTCACCGGCCCGGAACCACTCGGACTGGTAATCGGCACCGATTCCAACCGGGAATCACGCAATGGAGAGAGTGGAGCCGAGGCATGAGCAGGGGACCCAGTCTGCAGCTGGACGACGTAGGTAGGCTGCGACACTTTCTTACCATCGATGGGCTGAACCGGGAGCTGTTGACCGAGATTCTGGATACCGCTGAGGGTTTTGCGGGCGTCTCTGAACGCACAGTGAAGAAGGTACCGCTCTGCCGCGGAAAGATCGTCGCCAACCTTTTTTTTGAGAACAGCACACGCACCCGGACCACCTTTGAACTGGCGGGTAAGCGTCTCTCCGCCGACGTGCTGAATCTGAACATCACCGCCTCCTCCACTTCCAAGGGGGAGACCCTGCTTGATACCCTGCGCAACCTGGAAGCGATGCATGTCGACATGTTCGTGGTGCGTCATGCAGTCAGTGGCGCAGCCCATTTCATCGCCAGGCACGCGGACCCCGGCGTCGGTGTGATCAATGCCGGTGACGGACGCCATGCCCATCCAACCCAGGCGATGTTGGATATGTTCACCATCCGCCGCCACAAGGGAGAGTTCACCGGTTTGCGGGTCGCCATTGTCGGCGACATACTCCACTCCCGGGTCGCACGTTCCCAGATTCTCGCCCTCAACACCCTGGGCGCCTCCGAAGTCAGGGTCATCGCCCCGCGCACCCTGCTGCCCGTAGAGGCCCGCAGTCTCGGCGTCCACATCTATCACGACATGGACGAAGGCATCCGCGATGTGGACGTGGTGATCATGCTGCGGCTGCAGAAAGAACGCATGCAGGGGGCGATGCTGCCCAGCGAACACGAATATTACCGCCTCTTCGGTCTGACTGAAGCACGCCTGGCCGCAGCGGATTCAGAGGCCATCGTAATGCACCCCGGCCCCATCAACCGGGGCGTGGAGATGGCTTCGGAAGTGGCTGATGGCTCCCGGTCTGTAATCCTGCAACAGGTCAGTTACGGCATAGCAGTACGCATGGCGGTGATGTCGATCATCATCGGCACGCAAAACCAACAGGGCCAGGATAACAAGGGATGAACAACACCAATAAGATATCCATCCTCCAGGGACGCCTGATCGACCCCGCCAACGGTGTCGACACGGTTACCGATATCCATATCGAGAACGACAAAGTCGTGGCTATCGGGGAGGCACCAGCGGGTTTTCAGGCAACCACCATCATCGATGGAAACGATAAGGTAGTCTGCCCCGGCATCATCGACCTCTGTGCCAACCTGCGGGAGCCTGGGGCGGAATACAAGGCGACTATCGCCAGCGAGACGGCAGCTGCAGCCCATTCCGGCATCACCACCCTCTGCTGCCCACCGGATACCCTGCCGGTGATAGATACCCCGGCGATAGCGGGCCAGATCAAACACAAGGCCCGTAAGGCAGGCTACTGCCGGGTGCTTCCCCTGGGTGCCCAGACTCAGGGGCTAAAAGGCGAAAAACTGAGCGAAATGGCAGCCCTGAAAGGGGCAGGGTGCATTGCCATCAGCAACAATTACGCCCCACTGGCGAATACCCTGGTACAGCGCCGCACCCTGGAGTATGCCGCCACCTTCGACCTACTCACCATTATCCGCTCCAATGACAGGCACCTGAGCGATCAGGGCTGCGCCCACGAGGGAAAAGTCGCCGCCCGGCTTGGACTGCCGGTAATTCCTGAAGCCGCTGAGACAGTAGCCGTTGCCCGCGATCTGGCACTGGCGCAAACCACCGGTGCGGCGATCCATTTCCACACCCTCTCCAGCGCCAGCGCCGCCCACACCCTGGCTTGGGCGCGGCGGGAAAAACGCCGGGTCACCGCCGATGTCGCCATCCACCAACTCCATCTGACGGAGATGGATATTGAGGGATTCGACAGCAATACCCACGTACTGCCGCCACTGCGCTCAACTGGAGACCGGGACGGCCTGCGCCAGGCGGTGGCTGAGAACATCATCTCTGCCATCTGCTCCGACCACCAGCCCCATGAGGCCGACGCCAAGGCGGCACCCTTTCCGGCGACCGAACCAGGTATCTCCGGGCTGGACACCCTGCTGCCTCTAACCATAAAGCTGGCTCACGAGGGCGTTATGGATCTCAGTTCTGCGATTGCCCGTCTTACCATTGGGCCCGCCGAGATACTCGGACTGCCGTTGGGCAGGCTGCAGGTGGGAGCGACAGCGGATATCTGTATCTTCGATCCGGATACCTATTGGACGGTCGCACCGGATCAACTGACGAGCCAGGGGAAAAACACACCCTTTGGTGGCTGGGAGCTGCCCGGCATCGTCACCCATACACTGCTGGAAGGCCGCATTGTCTATCAACGAGACTAGCCAACCATACCTACGGATATCAGCCGAGTTAGAATAATGAACAAACCCCACCGCGATACCCTCTATCTGGAAAATGCTGAAATCCTCTCTCACGAGGCCTTCGCGGGCGAGCAGTTCATCCTGCGGATAGTAGCACCCGAGTGCGCTACCAAAGCACAGCCCGGCAGCTTCGTACACCTGCAGTGCGATCCTTTACAGCCGATGCGCCGTCCCATCTCCATCATGCGGGTATCGCCGGAAGAGGGTTGGGTCGACCTTCTCTATAAACGGGTGGGAACCGGCACCACACTGCTTTCCAGGCGTCAGCCCGGCGAGAGCATCAGCCTGCTCGGACCCATCGGCCAACCTTTTCGCCCCGACCCCTCCCGCACAAAACCGCTGCTGATCGGCGGCGGTGTCGGCATGCCGCCAATGGTCTTTCTGGCGGAGTCTCTCTACCAGGAACGAAAGAAACAGCCCTTTGTGATACTCGGTTCCGAAGTCCCGTTCCCATTCAACCCCCAACCCTCACAACTGCTTTTACCGGAACTGCCTGCCGACGTAATTGCAACAATGCCGCTGATGGACGACTGGGGCATCCCCTGCCGTCTGGCCAGCCAGCAGGACTTCGCCGGCTGCTTCCAGGGTTATGTTACCGAGCTTGCCAGACACTGGCTGATATCTCTGAATAAGCAGGCCAGGGGCGAAGTGGAGATCTTCTCCTGCGGCCCACATCCCATGCTGGAGGCAGTGGCTGAACTGGCAGCGGAGTTCGATCTGCCCTGTCAGGTCTCACTGGAAGAGTTCATGGCCTGTGGCGTCGGTGGCTGCGCCGGTTGCGTGGTTGAGGTGCAAACAGCAGAAGGTCCGGTTATGAAACGTGTCTGCGTAGATGGGCCTGTATTCGAGGCCAGCAAGGTTTTCTGACTTATCTCCCTCCAAGTCTATCCAAAAACATCCAAATAGGATTTCAAACCCCTAATAATCTGGCGATTTTAATGCTATAAAGTTACTGTTGGGGTGAGGTAGTAGGAATGTTGATCGGGCGAAATTGATACCGTTCAGCAAAACAAAAAAATGGCTTGGATTCACATCGCTTTCAAACTAGGCAGTTGCGCCCGCTGCAAACCCGCTATGTGTTGCCACCAATTAAAATTATTATAAATTGGCAATGGAAAAATCAGTTATTAGTGTGATGTTGGAATTGGATGCGAGCAGGCTCCCATCCGTTCCTCACGTACTTCTTCAATTAATAGACATCTGCAATCATGCCGACGTCTGTTTTAGCGACCTGGAAAATATCATCCGCCAGGACGCTGCCCTCTCATCCAAGGTCCTTGCGGCAGCAAATTCCCCGATTTATAGACAGTGGGGATCCGAAGCCAGCCTTGGGCGATTACTGGTTGTACTGGGCTTAAATACCGTCAAGACCATCGCCATGACAAGTGCGGTGCAAGACCTGTTCTCCCAGGTCGACGACTCTGTCAGTCAATATATGGATGAAATCTGGCTGCACTCCCTGACATGCGCTCATACAGCACGCGCAATTGCACGTTTAACCACCTACCAATCACCCGATGAGGCCTACATTGCCGGGCTGTTACATCGCGTAGGACAATTGGTTCTGCTACGAAACTTCCCCTCCGAATACTCAGACATTTCAGTGGAGCCCTTTTCCGGGCAGGAACTGGAAAAACTTGAGAATGAAAAACTGGGCTTCACCCACAGCGAGGTAGGAGCCTATCTGATCGACAGCTGGCACTTGCACTCTTTCATGGCCGATGCCGTGCACTACCAGTACGAGCCTGCCGTGCTGATTCAAGACAGCACACCCCTGGTAAAAATCATTAACCTTGCAAGCCAGTTAAGCAGTCTCAACGGCACTCCGGACAACACAGTCTTCAAACAGGCAGATGAGCTGTTTGGATTGACCCAGCCACTGCTCGAAGAGATGTTGAACAGCGTTGATAAGCAGGTCAACAACATTGCCAAAAGCCTTGGAATCTCACTAACGAAATCAGCAAAGACTGGTAATAGGGGGATAGACACGACCCCCGCACGCAAGCAACTGAAAGAGCAGTTAAAAGAGCGTATAAAAACGGCGGCCATCGTCGGCATGGCCTCACATCGAACCGGACCACAGGTTCCATTGAATGAGACACTCGCCTCTATTGTCCAAAATGCCCGTATCCTTTTCGACCTGACTCCAATCAGGGTTTTTCTCTACGATCAGGGGCTGAATCAACTCGCATATACCCCATCAGAAGAGACCGAGTCCGGGCCTTTCGCTGACATTTCAATTTCCCTGGAAGCGGGCAGAAGCATGATTACTGACTCTCTTTTGCAGGGCGAACCGAGGCATTGGCTTGAAAACGGTGAAAACGGATCCATTTCCATTGTGGATCGTCAGATCCTGACCCTTATGAAAAATAACGGGTTACTTTCGATTCCATTGATAACTGAAGGGCGTACCGTCGGCGTTTTGGTCGCTGGCATTGAACAGGTGGACTGGAACAGAATCGAGTCCAACCTAATGCTAGTCTCAACCTTTGCCGACGGGGCAGCAAAATCTATACAGCAGCAAATTACCATCATCCGTTCCGAAGAGGAGCGGATTGAAGAAGCACGATCAGAATTCCAGCTACACGCAAGAAAAATCATTCACGAAGCCAATAACCCTCTCGGCATCATTAACAACTACCTGCACATCCTTGGCACAAAACTGGGAGAGGATCATGCTGCCCACGAGGAACTTCGCATCATCAAGGATGAGATCGAACGTGTAGGAAAGATCATCCTGCGCCTGCGCGATATGCCTTCCGATAACGGGGTTGAGCAAGGATTCGTTGACCTCAACAGTCTGATCCTCGATGTTGAAAAGATTTTTCACACCTCTCTTTTCGTAACCCATGACATCAGCGCCCAGCTTGACCTCGAAACCTCTCTGCCTCCGGTTGCCGGCAGTCGCAATACCCTTAAACAGATACTTACCAACTTGATCAAAAATTCGGTTGAAGCGATGAGTGATGGAGGAAAAATTACTTTAATCACCAAAGACAAAATCAACATGAATGGTAAGCACTACGTTGGGATAGAGGTCATTGATAATGGACCCGGCATTCCCGACGAGATCATGGAGAATATTTTTTCGCCGGTAAAGAGCACCAAAGGAGCCGGCAATTCAGGCCTTGGTCTCACCATCGTAAAAAATCTTATTAACGAACTCTCAGGCTCCATCAGTTGCACCTCAAGTCCTGAAAAAGGCACAACTTTCCAGATTCTCTTACCCAGGAGAATTCCCATGGGGGACATATAGCGATGACGATCACCAAGCATTCGACATCAAGACTACAAGGAAGTAACGCACATCAGACATCACAGATAAAGGAGCAGGCCAAGCGCAACAGAGAAAGAAATTCCGCCCGTGTTTTAATTGTCGATGACGAACCCCGGGCCAGCGAAAGTCTTAGAGCAATCCTGCAATTCTCCGGCTACACCATAATAACTGCGAATGGTGGGCGTGAGGCGATTGATGTGTTGAAAACAGACACTTTTGATTTGGCGCTCCTTGATCTGAATATGCCGGATATCGATGGCCACCAGGTAATGGAATTCATCAAAAGCGACAACCACAATACCAGCATCATAGTAATCAGCGGAGAATCCGGCTTCGACCATGTGGCCAGTGCACTGAGAAAAGGCGCAAAGGATTTCATCCGCAAGCCCTACATGGCAGACGAACTGTTGCTATCGGTATCCAATGCATTGGAGAGACAACACCTGACTGATGAGAACAACCGTATTCAGGAAAAATTAAAACGCTCAGAAACGCTTCACCGTTTTCTCGTCAACAACTCCCCCGATCTGATTTACATGCTGGACCAGGAAGGAAGATTTACCTTCGTAAACAATCAATTTGAAAAAAACCTTGGATTCGACACAGGGGAACTTCTGAAACAACCTTACACTTGTTTGATACCCCCAGACGACCTTGAAAAGGCAAAATACATCTTCAATGAAAGACGCACCGGCGACCGTACAACTCGCAATACGGAACTTAGACTGAGAAGCAAAGATTTCGATTCCCCCAACTACGTTGACGTTCGTTCCGTCGCTATTGAACTGAACTCAATGGGCATCTACTCCACCCGGCTAAACAGCAAAAAAAAATTCGTCGGTACTTATGGGGTCGCACGTGATATCACTGAACGAAAACAGTCCGAGGAGTTGATAAAATATCAGCTTTACCATGACCTCTTGACCAGCCTTCCAAACCGAACACTGTTCCGGGACAGGCTCAACATCGCTTTAGCCCAGGCAAAACGAAACAATAAAATGCTGGCCGTCCTCTACCTTGATATGGACAGCTTCAAAATCATCAATGACACTCTGGGGCATCTTGCAGGGGATGAATTGCTACAGTCCATTGCCGCACGCTTAAAGGGCTGCCTCCGCGAGGCTGATACCCTGGCGAGGGTCGGGGGGGATGAATTCAATCTCCTGCTGCCTGAGGTTAGCGACAGAAACGATATAACCACAACTGCAAACAAGATTCTGAAAGAGCTTGAGAAGCCATTCCACCCCAGCCTGCAGGAAGTGTTCGTTACCTTCAGCATCGGCATCGCCGTCTATCCTAATGATGGCGACTCCAAAGAGATGTTGGTAAAAAATGCTGATATGGCCATGTATCAAGTCAAAAACTCCGGTAAAAACGGTTTTGCATTTTTTGCAGACAACATGAAGGAACAATTTCACAAGAGACTGGATATTGAGAACGGCCTGAGACGGGCACTCATCAACAATGAATTGAGACTCCATTACCAACCGAAAGTAGAGTTAAAAAGCAGGGAAATCGTTGGTGCGGAAGCCCTTGTCAGATGGCAGCACCCTGATCTGGGACTTTTACCGCCCTCCGAATTCATCCCTATCGCCGAGGAGAGTGGACTGATCATCCAAGTTGGCGAATGGGTATTAAGACAAGCCTGCAAAGATGCATTTAACTGGATGAAGCTTCATACTCAACCCATAAGCCTGTCAGTCAATCTGTCTGCTCAGCAACTCGAATCAGACAATTTCACCGCTACTGTGTTAGGGATTACCAGCGAGTTCAACTTTCCCAGACAACTCCTCGAATTGGAGATCACCGAAAGTTCAATCGTACAGAATATGGAAAAGGCCGTAGAAAATCTTGGTATTCTGCATCGCTATGGTATCCGTGTTGCAGTGGATGATTTCGGCACAGGTTACTCATCACTTGGCTATCTTCAGTCTCTTCCGCTTCGCACCCTCAAGATCGACCGCTCCTTCATTCATGCGATAAAATCACAAAGAGATGAACACTCTATAATTGAGGCCGTAATCGCCATGGCAAAGGGACTAGGACTGGACCTCATTGCAGAAGGCGTAGAGAACGAAGACCAACATCATTTTCTACACAACGCCGGGTGTTTGATGGCCCAAGGCTATCTATACAGCCATCCTCTCCCAGAAGCCGATTTTCGGCAGCTGTTCTCCTAAACCATTTGATGTACCGGGTATTGGTCCGTATTTTTTCGAGTAGCGCTATAATTTCGTACCCAAACAAATCAATCGGACGAGGTTATGACAACACAGACATCCATTCAGCAGAAACTTCAGTCAGCGCTTTCGCCGGTCTTTCTGGAAGTGAACAACGAAAGTCATATGCATGATGTGCCTGAAGGATCAGAGTCCCACTTCAAGGTCGTCATCGCGAGCAGACGCTTCGAAGGGAAAAAACTGCTCAACCGCCACCGCTTGATCAACAAGATCCTGGCCGACGAGTTGCAGGGAGGCGTGCATGCTCTGGCACTACACACCATGACACCTGAAGAGTGGCTCGAACGTAACGGCAGCGTACGGGATTCACCAGAGTGCCTTGGTGGTTCCAAGGTTAAATGACGCAATGCTGGATATCATAAAAAAGCTTCTGGGTACCGCCGCTCCTATACATAGAAGTATGGACGAGCAACAGCAAGTCAATAAGGAAACCCGCCGGCTCGCACTCTATCAGTTCTCCACCTGCTCTTATTGTATAAAGGTTCGCAGGGTCATCAAGCAGCTGGACCTCAATATCGAATATCGAGATGCAGCCAACAATCAGCTGTGGAAGCAGGTGCTCATCAGAGAGGGAGGCCTCTATCAGACACCCTGCCTGCGCATTGAGCATCAGGATGGCTCAGTGCAGTGGATGTATGAATCTGCAGATATTATACGTTATCTCAAACGACGTTTTTCCACCTGACTCAAACCGTCGTCTGCTCGACCCCGGCAAGCTCATCGAGCAATGCGGCCCGTACCGCAACAAACTCATCACTGATCTCTTCCATCATATCTTTCACGGCATCAACGTCGCCCTGTTCACCCAGTATTTCCATCTCTCTGCACTTTTTGGAGAGTTGCAGTGCCCCTACATTGGCGCTACTGGACTTGATACTGTGGGCTGCCTCACGGACGCCTTCACCATCATTGGAAATAATTGCCTGATGCAATGTCCTTATTAAGCTGGGGGTGACATCCAGAAAGAGATTGACCACTCTGCTGATTATATCTGACCTTCCCGGCTGCTGTAAGGCTCTGATCTTATCCAGCACAAGAACATCAATGACCGCTTCATCATTCACTGAAGAAGGGTCTGCTATTCCCGCTGATTTGTCCAACTGTAACCAGTGGGACATTACAGTCAGTAACTCATCCGTGGAGAAAGGCTTGCCAAGCAGGTCGTCCATACCAGCCCGGAGACACTGCTGACGAATATCCTTCTGCAGATCGGCTGTCAGCGCAATAATGGGAATGCGCCTTCCCTCGCCCTGTTGTAATTCATACAGGCGAATTTCCTCGGTTGCTCTGAAACCGTCCATCTCCGGCATGTGGCAATCCATCAGTACCAGATCAAAAACATCCAGTTTCATCGCATCCAGCGCCTCCAGTCCATTCTCCGCGACCACTATATGGCACTTCTGCAATTCAAGCATACCCAACGCCACTTCCTGATTGACTGGGTTATCCTCTACCAGCAGGATTTTTACACCAATCCATCTATCATCTCGTGCCTGTTGGGGAAAGATTTCTGCCTCTCTTCTTGCAGGCACGGGTTCTCTATCAAAGACGACATTCAAGCAACGCAATAATTGATCCAGGCGCACCGGCTTGGTCAGCTGGAAATGCACAAGTCCATTCGGCACCTCGGACAGTTGCCAGGGCCACCGCATTAAAACCTGTTTAAATGCAATGAACTAGGCGATCATTACGAGAAACAACATCAGGAGTTTCTCATGACCGCCAGCATAGTAGAGCATTTTTCCTCCCTAACTG
>JAESPE010000047.1 GCA_016756835.1 gamma proteobacterium endosymbiont of Lamellibrachia anaximandri
AGCTTGCGAGGTTGTCGCGTAGTGCCAGTGACCGGGACGGCCGGGGCACAAACAGGCTGTCGAAGGCCGAGTCGATTTTGGGGACTGGGATGTCCCAAAATCTTTCACGAGGTCGAAGACTCACTTGGTTACTTTGCTACTCTTGGTCGGCAGCTTTTTTTCCTGCAAAAAATGCCTCGCGCAAGGCGGCTTTCAGTGCCGGATGATTGGCGTACGTCTCATCCTTGAAGTGATTGTTGATGATGGAATTCAGGACCGCATACTCATGCTCCTCATGCCAGCGTACCTCGAAGCCGGTGAAATCGAACACAGTCCCGTTGAGATAGTCGGCGGCAAACCCCGTGGGGTTGCTGAATTCAAGCGGGTAGGACTCCATCGCCTCGTAGAGATAGGAGTAGCTGTCGATGCCATTGGTTCTTGCCAGCAGTGGGTGCAAAGTGTCGTGAGAGCCGCCCCCTTTTATAAGTTCATCAAGATCGACAATGGCTGATGGGGTGTGAGTTTCACCCTTGAAGGAGAATGAGATGCGGACGCTGATACGGTTATCCAATGAGCTGGCCTCGGTGTGTAAATCAGTTGTTGAGACGATCGAGTCGTTGCAGACGGTTGTTGTCATCGATGAGCAGTTCAAAACGGCCCTGCACACCACTCTTGGTGACAAAGGGCCGGAGTGAGTTGGCGGGAAACTCGATCCGGCGGCCATCTTCTGCAATCACCGAGACATTTTTGGCATGCCCCTGGTAGTGGCTCAGGTAGCGGTCGGCAGTGAGGTTCAAAAAGAAGCGGATGCGGTCTGACATGGAAAAACTCAGTTCTGTTGGGAGAACCTTAGCAGAAAAGGGGAGAGATAGTGTTTGCTTTCCTTTGAATAGATGCGATGTGACTGGTAGAGGGTCAATATTCTGGACCTGCAGGGTTGTTGTTGATGGCAGAAAATCAGTGCGGACACCTTTGCCTGATTATGGCTATGTCCGCGAAAACCGGTCTGTTCGATAAGGTGCAGGCCGTGTTCCAGCGCCATTTTGGCAAACCCTGTTACTGCATGGCTTGGCAGGAGCAGATAGAAGTGTCCGCTATCTGCGAGCAGTCTATCCACGCTGGCCAGCAGATCAGGAAATGGCAGCAGATCGGTGTGGCGGGCCTGCCTTTTGAGTTGATCTGAAGTTTTGCTGTGGTTATGAAAGAAGGGTGGATTGCTGATGATGAGATCGTAGCGGTCCGGGGTGTTGACCGAGAAGTGCTGGATGGAGCAGTGAACGGCTTCCATCCGGCCATTCCAGGGGCTGTTGTGGAAGTTGAATCGGGCTTCATCAAAAGCCGCTTCAGTCAGCTCAACTCCAGTGATGTAGGAGGCGTCAAGTTGAGCGGCCATCAAAGCCAGTAAACCCGTGCCGGTGCCGATATCCAAGACCCGCTCGCCCCCTTTGACCGGCGCCATGGCACCGAAAAGCGTAGCGTCGGTACAGACCTTCATGGCCGACTTTTCCTGGCGCACGGAAAACTGCTGAAAGCGAAAGGTCGACATGGTCAGGGACCAATAGGGAATTAGCTGACCTGTAGGAGCGGTGCCTCGCCGCGAAGGAGAATCCGCCTGAAGCCCTGTCGCGGCGAGGCGCTGCTCCTACAGGTAGTGAATCTAACCCAACAATTCCGCCATACGCTTGCCCATTTCAGCAGGAGAGCGGACCACATGGGCACCAGCCCCTTCCAGTGCCTCAAACTTGGCGTCGGCAGTACCTTTGCCGCCACTGATAATGGCACCTGCATGGCCCATACGCTTACCGGCGGGAGCGGTGACGCCGGCAATGTAGGCGACAACCGGCTTGGAGACGTGTGCTTTGATGTAGTCGGCGGCCTCCTCCTCGGCGGAACCACCAATCTCGCCCACCATGATGATGCCTTCAGTCTTCTCGTCTTTTTCGAACAGCTCCAGGCAGTCGATGAAGCTGGTGCCGTTGATGGGATCGCCTCCCAGTCCGACGCAGGTGCTCTGGCCTAGGCCCGTCTGGGTGGTCTGGTGGACCGCTTCGTAGGTCAATGTGCCGGAGCGGGACATGACGCCAATCTTGCCGGGCTGATGGATCACGCCGGGCATGATGCCGATCTTGCACTCACCGGGAGTGATGATGCCGGGGCAGTTGGGGCCGATGAGGCGGGAGTCGGTGGATTTCAGCGCCTGCTTTACCTTCAGCATATCCAGTACCGGGATACCTTCGGTGATGCAGGCTATGACCTTGATACCGGCATCGGCCGCTTCCAGGATTGCATCGGCGGCAAAGGGTGGCGGCACGTAGATCATGCTGGCGTCGGCGCCGGTCTCGGCCACTGCATCGTGAACAGTGTTGAAGACTGGGCGATCGAGATGTGACTGACCACCTTTGCCGGGGGTCACGCCACCCACCAGGTTGGTGCCATAGGCGATGGCCTGTTCGGAGTGAAAAGTCCCCTGCTTGCCGGTGTAGCCCTGGCAGATGACTTTGGTGTTCTTGTCTACGAGTATGCTCATATATTGTTTTAGGTGAAAGGTTAAAGGTTAAAGGTTAAAGGGGAATAAACCCCTGTGCCTTTTCCCTTCTCTTCCGCCTACCTCTGTAATCCTAAAGATGGTAAAAGACCCATATCCTTTTACCTTTAACCCTTGACCTTTAACCTCAAGCAGCTGCCGCGACCGCTTTTTTGGCCGCTTCGGTGAAGTCGGCGGCGGTGATGAAGTCGAGTCCGCTCACCTCCAGCATTTTCAGCCCCTGTTCGGCATTGGTGCCTTCCAAACGCACCACAACCGGCACCTGCACACCGACATTCTTAGCGGCGGTGATGACGCCCTCGGCGATCAGGTCGCAGCGCACGATGCCGCCGAAGATATTGACCAGCACGGTCTTCACCTTGCTGTCGGAGAGGATCAGCTTGAAGGCCTCTGTGACCCGCTCGGCAGTGGCGCCACCGCCGACGTCGAGGAAGTTGGCCGGGTCGCCGCCGTGCAGTTTGACCATGTCCATGGTGGCCATCGCCAGGCCTGCGCCGTTGACCATGCAGCCGATGCTGCCGTCGAGGGTGATGTAGTTGAGATCGTGCTTGGCGGCAGCCGCCTCCTTCTCATCCTCCTGACTCGGATCGCGCAGGGCGACGATATCCTGGTGCCGGTAGAGGGCGTTGCTGTCGATGTTGATCTTGGCGTCCAGCGCCATCAGATCGCCTTCGCCGGTGACGATCAATGGGTTGATCTCGATCAGGCTGACATCCTTCTCCATGTAGAACCGGTAGAGACCCATCATGATCTTGCCGAACTGTTTGATCTGGTCGCCTTCAAGTCCCAGGCCGAAGGCGAGCTTGCGGCACTGATAGGGCTGCAGACCGGCGGCTGGGTCTATCACGGTGGTGAGAATCTTTTCCGGCGTCTCCTCTGCGACTTCTTCGATGTTCATGCCGCCTTCGGTAGAAGCCATGAAGGTGATGCGTGAGCAGGCACGATCCAGCAGTGCACCAAGGTAGAGTTCACGGGCGATATTGCTGCCCTGCTCCACCAACACCTGGTTGACCGGCAAACCATCAGGGCCGGTCTGCTTGGTGACCAGGGTCATACCGAGGATCTCCTCCGCAGCGGTTTCAACCTCATCCAGACTCTTGGCCAGTATCACGCCGCCCGCCTTGCCCCGGCCGCCGGTGTGGGCCTGGGCCTTGACCACCCAGACCCCGCCGCCAAGCGCTTGGGCTGCCGCCCGTGCATCACTCGGTGTGGAGACCGCCTTGCCCTCGGGGACAGGGATACCGTACTCGGAAAAGAGCGCCTTAGCTTGGTATTCGTGTAGATTCATATCGTCTTCCTCCGGAAGAAGAGGTTAAAGGTTAAAGGTCAAAGGTTAAAGGAGATCGTGCCACCGGAAAGGCCGGATATTATCGTGACTGCTGCGGCCGGAAAAAGTGCTTGCATTGGCTAGCACCAGACACATACTTGTTTCACCTTTCACCTTCATTTATACCCCGCAAGCACCATCAGCCGCTCGCGAATGTGTCCCGCTATCTCCTCCTCCGCGCCTTTGCGAGAGGCGTTGAGCTGCGTCTCGAATCCGACCCGGAGGGCGTTGATCTCTGTCTGATGTTCTGCTGCGACACGCGCCTCTGCCGCCTGCTCAACACGGGCGGTGAAGGGTGTGACTATCCCGGCCAGCTCCTGCAGGGTGCGCCAGGCATCGAGTTGTTCCACCACGACTTGGCCCAGCTGCGGATCGACACGGTAAACCTCTGCACTCTCCTCGTTGCGGAGTACAGAGATGATCGGGGTCTTTTTGGTGCGGCTGGCCACATCCAGGGCGAGCCAGTCTTCCAGGGCGGTGGGCGCTGAATCATCGTCCGCCAGGGGCCGGAAGCGGCTGGCGAAGCGGTCTTCGGTCAGTGCCCAGTGGGCGAGTGTGATGACCTGCTGATCGTTGCTGTTGTGCAGCAGGGTGCCCCGCGCCGGATTGCCTGCAAGATTGAGGCGGGAGCCGAACACGCCTTCCCCACCGGGATCGTACTGGAATAGCGGAAAGGCCCGGCTGCGTACTGCCAATCTCGCCTGCTCCAGGGTCCGGTCGGTGGCGAAGCCGTGACGCGCCGGGCTGGGTGTGTGGACGCGCAACAGCGCCGGACCCTGGTAGGCTAGCGCCGCAGAGACGCTCTCCCGCAGATGGGCGGGGTCGGCAATGCTGGTCTGCGCCACATAAGCATTGCGCTGGGAGAGGGCGAGCAGTCCGAGGTTGCCCTTGGGGTCGCTGAGACGTTGCAGGGGAGCGTCTTCGAGACCCCGGTTGTCGAGTCCGAAGTCGAGCTCTGTGAGGGTAAGTACCTTGATCGGCAGGCCGGAATTCAGCAGCCAGGCGATCTGGCTGAAGTTGCGCCCACCGAGGGTCTCCTCGTTACCCACCAGCAACAGCGGTGGGCAGAGTGCCTTCTCTTCATCAGTGAGATCCTGCCAGCTGAGCAGGTCGGGGTCGATGGCATTACGCCCGCCCTCCCCCAGTTCGATCTTTGCCTTGCGGACGAGTCGAATCGAGGTGAGAGCCTCTTCTATCTGCCCCTCCAGCAGGCCGGCAGCGAGCTGGGCGGTTTCGCCGCTGCTGTCCAGCGCGACGGGAACCTGGAAGGGGTTGTGCGGAAATGACGCCGCCCAGGTGGCCATAACACCGGGCGCCAGCGCGAGTCCGTAGCGGGCGCGTCCGAGACCCTGTTGGCCCTCAGTCAGTCGCCAGTGCTGTTCTGACAGCTGCTGTGCCAGAGTGGTGAGGTGGCGCAGATGATCGGCATCGACACCGCTGTTCTCCAGGCTGCCTTCAGGCTGTCGGGTCAATTCGTTGATGTCGATCTGACGGCTGTCGAGCTCTGCCAGTCTGCCTGCGAGACGTTCGAGATCCTCGGTGGGCAGCGCGTCCACCAGGGTCTCCTTGATGGCATCATTCAGCCGCTGCTTGAGTTGTCCGGCTTCTCCGGCAAATCGGTGCAGCAGAGGCTGCTGACGATATTCGATGGTAGCCAGTGTCAGCCGCACCGCGATCTTCTCTCCGGAGCCGGATTCGGCGCTGTCGCCGCTGGCCAGCGAGAGCAGGCTGTAGCGGGAGAGCAGTTGTGCCGCCATGGGCGTCACATCGGGATGGGCGCTAACCCGCTCGATGGTCTCGGAGGCCGTGTCAGGCGTGACTTCCCAGGCTGCCCAGATCTGGTGGCTCTGCTGCAACAGTTCAGGCGTCTGTGGGGCGATGCTCAGTGATTGTGGTTGGCATGCAGCGATGCAGAGCCCGCAGGCCTTGCAGGCGTCGGGATTGATGGCCAGGGCCAGCAGTTCACCACCATCTTTCTTTGTCTGTTCACCGGCCAGGAAGAGCGGCTCGGTGACGGCCAGAGGCAGTGCGCCGTAGCGTTTTTCCAGATCCTTGATGCCGCTTTCAGCGGCGCTCCTGCGATCTTCAGCGAGAGGCGCTTTCTCCTGCAGCCAGTCGAAGGCTTCCCGGATCAGATCTGCCGCGCTACCGCCTTGTATGGCGTTCTGCCGACCGAGGGCGCTGATTCGTCCACCAAGTTTGGAGGCCAGGGGGCGCAGGGCGCTGGCGCCGACAAGGCCGATACCGGCATTGATCAGCGTGGTGGGTGAGAGCGCGGTGACGCCGATGGCGCCGTCAGGGCATGCGCTCCAGCAGTCGCCGCAGGCGGTGCAGGTCTGTGGGTCGAACACCGGCAGCAGGGTGCGGCTGCCGCTGTGGTCCTTGAAGGTGGCGGAGAGCGGCGGCACCAAACCGGAGGCCAGATAGGGGTCGGGTGTGAGGCTGTCGAGGTCGCCGTCCCGATAGAGTATGCCGGTCTGGTCCCAGAAACGGGGCAGACTGTCGTAACTGTCGTTGTTTCCTGCCAGATGACGGACGGCCATGGGTGTCGGCCTGGGAGCGGCCACTTCACTTTGGCTGCCGGTTTCCGGACTGAGGTCGGTGGCAGTGGTCTGCTCCAGGCCTGTTATGAAGGCCTCGGTCAAAATCCCCTGCTGGAGTTGCTGTTCACGTGCGCTGATAAGTTTGCGCGGTTGTAGCGGCAATTTTTCTTCCGCAATCAGAACGCTGCAGAGAGCGCCCAGGCAGGTCTCACGGCGGGTTGTTTCATCCATCCCGCTGGTGGAGGGCATGCGATAGCATTTGAGCCCCCGGCTCTGGATGGCCTGGCGCAGGACAGGCGAAAGTGGAGATTCGGCGCCCGCTTCGCCTGCTGCCATCAGCAGGCAGCCGCCTTCGGGGAGCTGGGTTGCAGGGATCAGTTGCGGATGGTTCAAGGGGCCGTCGAGCAGGACCAGATCCAGGGCCATTTCACTGCCGCAGTCGCGCAATCCTTCGGGGGCCATTACCACCCGGTCGGTCAGCCACTCACCCCAGGTGTTCCAGCTTTCTCCGCAGCGGATGCGCGCCTCACCTTCCACGAGCTGGTAGATGAAGGTTGCGGTTTCGGCGGCAAGTCCTCGATCCCCTGCTCCGCTGAGACGCTGTACGGCGAAACTCAGGGATGCGTCGGGACGCAGATCCCGAGCGGGGGTATTGGCACAGATGCCGAGATCGTTGATCTCCGGGTAGTCGCGGCGCAGTGCGTCGAGCAGTACCTGACGTTTGGGATGCTTTTCATTGACCCGGGTGAAGTCGATGCCCAGATAGCGCCCTTTTGGCTCAGCCTGGCCGATGAGCGTGACGAGGTCGGCGCTGTTCAGCGCCAGTCCGCCCAGGCCGTAGATGACCGGGCGAAGGCGTGGCTGTTCACTTTCGCGCAGTGTCGGCAGACCGGGATGTGTCTCTTCCCCGAAGCGGCCGTTTTCCAGTGCCTGGCTCAACGCCATGCGCAGTTCCCGCAGCAGGGGAGGGTCTCCCGCCAAGGTCGTTTCTGCACGCTCAAGAACGGTGACGGAGGTTTTACCCTTCAACAGATTCAGCAGTTCCGCGGAGGGGAAAGGGCGCAAGGCGTGGATGCCGACGATGCCAATCCGTTGCTTGTCGTGCTTCTTCATGTGGCCGGAGAGTGCGAGCAGGGTCTCTGTGGCCGCGCCCTGAACAATAATCAGCTGCTTGGCTTTTTCCGTGTTCAGTGTGGTGATGAGCCGCTGGCTGCGACCGGTCTGCTCTGCAAAGGTCTCGCATGCGTCCTGCAGGGCGGCACTGATGTGGCCGCCGAAGAACGGCGCGTGGGCGGCACGGCCCAGACCGTGGCTGCGCCGGTCCATCAGGGGGTCCTGCAGTACCGGCCGATCAAGATTGTGCCGCTGTGGCAGACGGCGCCGGGTCTCGCCATACAGCAGTTTTTCAGCGGCGCTGGCGCATTCAATCTGCTCATCGGCCCTGCCCAGGTAGCGTTGGATCAGACCCGGTGAAAGCAGATGGACGTTTTGTATTGCAGCGGCGGTTTCATCCTGATCGATAATCACCAGTCCGGGGGTCAGGGTCTCTTCAGCGACGCGCCGGGCAATCAGGGTGAAGTCGACCGCTTGCTGGACGTTGCTGGCGAACAGCACAAAAAAACCGGCATCGCATATCTGGTGCAAGGCTTGGTGACAGGTGCCGGCACTGCCCCCCGGTGCCCGGTTGCCGGCATGCAGCACAAGCGGCAGTTGTTTGGCGGCGGCACTGTTGAGCAGGTCCAGTGCGGCGGTCAGATCCGGCGTTGTGAGGAATGCGGTGGCGCGCCGTCCGGCCATTGCGAGGCCGCTGGCGGCAGCGATGGCGCCTCGGGGACTCTCCACCGGATGAGTGCCAAGCAGTTCGCCGAAGACGTTGTGCTGTTGACGGGTCTGTTCAGACTGCCACGCAAGGTCTGCACCATTGGCCGGAAAGGCGCTGGCGAGTGCCGCGTTTTCGGCGATACAGGCCTCGGTGACTGCAATGGCGCTGTTGCCGTCAAGCAGGGTATGTATTCCCGTATCCTTTGGTCCAAGTCCAGCCGGTGTGCCGAAGAGTCGGCGATAGAGGCGGATTGCGATATTAGCGGACATAGGAAACCTCAATGGAGCTGGGCATAGCGTTTTTCACTCTCAGCTTGCTCAGACGGCTGGCGGGTAAACTGTCCCTCCTCCAGCCATTGGATAGCGTTGGTGGGGCAGCGTTTGATGGCGATCTCAGTCATGGGGGCGCCGGAGTCGAGATCGATGGCCGGCAGGTTGTTATGCATCTCGATCAGGCCGGGAGATGCGTCAGCCGCACATTTACCGCAGGCATCACAACCCACGGAGCAGAGCACGGTCACCGCCTCGCCCTCCAACGGATTATTGCACTGGACGTAGAGCTTCTGGCTCAAGGGCATGATCTCGAAAAGATCTTTTGGGCAGGCCTCGACGCAATCTTCGCAGGCGGTGCACTTGTCGACATCGACGGCGGGCAGGCCGTTGGTGTTCATATGGATGGCATCGAAATCGCAGGAGACCTCGCAGTCAGCCAATCCGAGGCAGCCCCAGGAGCAGCCTTTGCCGCCTCCCGAGACCGTGGCGGCGGCGCTGCAGCTTTCGAAGCCGTCATATTCGGCAATCTGGAAGGCCTGTGACTTGCCGCCGGCACATTTAAGCCGGGCGACCTGTTTATCGGCCTGACCGGCATCGACCCCAAGAAAATCGGCAATGGCATCGATGGTGTTCTCATCGGCCACGGTGCAGCCGCTCGGCTGCACACTGCCATCCACCAGGGCCTCGGCAAAAGGCAGGCAGCCCGGTTCGCCGCAGGCACCGCAGTTGGTACCGGGCAGCAGATCTTCTGTGGTGGAGATACGGGGATCCTCCTCAACCTTGAGGAACTTGTAAGCGACCGCCAGCACCACGCCGAAAAACAGGGCGATGCCGGTCATGATGGCCGGGGCGATGAGGAAGTTGGATAGGGTTTCAGACACTGAAAAGGCCAAAGGTAAAAGGTAAAAGGTGAAAGGTTAAAGGTGAAAGGATTATGGAGCGATCTGAGGGGATTTTGGGACAAACTTCCGCCTGGCTTTTATCAAACCGGCCAGCATTGATGAGATTGCTTTTGACTCTGTTAACCACTTTTTACCTGTTTTCCGATCGAAATAGCCGATTTCCAAGCCAATGTAGATTTGAGTTCGTAGTTCTCCGCAAGAGCCTTTCGCATAGGAAAGAAACTGTAAGCACTCTTTCAGTGACTCTCTATTCGTACCCTTCTGCAATATTACTTGGGACCGATAGGCCAGAACGGGTGATTTGATCCCTAAAGCCAAAGTCCCGGCACGCGCGCGTTTCTTTGTACAGCTCCGCACTTAATCGTGCGGCACGCTTCCAAACGTCTAGACCCTCAAACCTGTCAGCCATTCCCTTGGCCTCGCTCCTTTCACCTCAATTGTATTGCGCCGCCCTTTCAATCAACTCATCCAACCCCGCTTCGGAGTCGTTGATGGGTTTCCCCGGATGAATACAATTGGATGGGCAGATCTCCGCCGCTTCCACCATCTGGGCATAGGTGCCGGCGCCGGCGTCAGCGATGTAGGCCTGGTTCTCGTCGTTGTAGACGAATACCTGGGGATTGATCGCCAGACAGTCATTGCAGGTGGTGCAGAGAACACTGTCGATCCAGGGCTCTTCGCTACCGAGGTCTTCCTCCTCTTCGACAGGCGCTGCAGGCGCTTCGGCTACGGCTTCTGCCTGGCTTTCCACAGGTGCTGCAACAGTGTCAGCCGCCGGGGCCGCCGGCATGCGGGGCGCGCCGCTGGTGAAGTCCATGCCCAACAGGACTTCGGTGAGGCGGGACATGACCTCACCGGCAGCTTCGCTGCGTGCCTCGTCCAGCTTCTGCGCCTGTTCTGCGGTCAGAGTCTCGATCCGTGCCTCGGCAGCGCTGTTGATCTCTTCGCGGGCCTCGGCAATGCCTATCTCAAGGTAACGGCTGCGTACGCCAGCCATCTCCTGCAGGGCGTGCCAGAAATTGAGACGGTCACGGCAGGCCTGGATCAGGGTGCGGCTCACTGCCAATTGGCGCAGCTCGCCCTTGCTGTTGAGGGCCAGGATGTAGGGAATGTGCTGGGCTGACTCCTCTTCCGGCATGGCCAGATAGTCGGCGACGGGCAGCAGAGAGTCGGTCTCGCAGATCAGGGGTACAGGAGTGAAGTGCCCGTGCAGGCGGGGGATCAGCAGTGCATAGTCGGCAAAGGTAAAGGCCTGATCTATGGTCACGGCCTCGCCGTTTTCATCCCGGTAGCTGAACTCGTGAACCGCCCAATCCATCTCCGGTTGCGGGTTGCCGCTGAAGTCGACCCGGTCCGCAAAGCTGTCGCCGGCTGAGGGATTGATCTGAAAGAAAGGATGGACCCGCCCTTCGAGCGCGGCGCCGGCCACCAGCCAGCCATTGAGTCCAGCATCCTGTCCCGTGGGGCGCAGGCCGACGTTGATTAAATGCAGCCCGGTGCGGGTCGCGTCGAGTGCGGTGGAGAACTGATCCAGGAGGTGCTCGTGTCTTGCCGCCGAGGTCTGGGAGACGAAAGCCTGGCGATGACTGATGCCGAGGTAACCCAGTTCGGTGCGGAAGTGGGCGAAGGGGTTTTTGTCGGAGTCACGGCCGGGATTGGCGTGTCCTAAAACCCGTACCAGGATCTGCACAGGACGACCGGAATTGAGCAGGCGGGAGAAGTCGGGCATCGCCTCGCCGGCTACGCGCAGGGCGGTCTCCAGGGCAATGACCGCTGGTACCAGCAGCAGTTCATCATGGGAGAAGGCCTCCCAGTTGAAGGTCTCAAACCAGGGGTCATGGATCGATTCGTCATAGAGATCGCCGATCTCCAGCTTGGCAATGCGCGCTGCGGCAAAGACTTTGGCCAGGCGTGCCGCCTGTTCGTCGAAGATCTCTTTGGCGCGAATAGAGGGGTTGTCGGAGACGACGCTCTCGAAGCCGGGGATGTCGCCCAGCAGCGTTTCGTCCAGGTCGTCGGTGTGGACAAACCGTACCAGGATAGATTCCCGATGATAGGACTCAAGCGTCTTCAGCGCCTCTTCCACCCGCTCACGGCGAACCGTCGTCATGCCGATGGAGCCGTGGGAGTGATCCATCACATCCGCGAGCGCGTTGGCATCGAACATGTGGGAGGCGTGGCCCACTGCCTCTTCCAGTGCGGCCGGAGCCTTGGCCTCCGCAGATTTCCCCCTTTCAACCGCCAGCAACAGCTTGAGTCCGCGGATATGGGCCTCAACCTCCTGCTGAAAATGGGCATGGCGGGGGATTACCTGACTGCGGATGACGTGGATCATCAGATGCAGTGCCGGGTGTTGTCCGTAGGCCAGGAACTTACCACTCTCGGGGATCGACTCCAGCAGGCTGTGCAGATCACTTCGCAGTTTTTCGGTGCTGTCGCTGTCGAGTCCCAACTGTTCCACCATTTTGGTGGAGAGTTCACTGAGCAGCGGCTTGGCGGGTACGGGTGCCTGGCTCTCCTGCAGGGCGAGTCGCAGAGCCTGCTCCAGACGCGGAAGGTTGTCTTTCAGGATGCGGGCGCCGCTCTCCCCCGGCGCGACCGCCTCGGTGGCTTCCGTCAGAAAGATACTCAGAGGTTTGGCCAGCTCGGCGCCCCGCCGCTCTTCGTCGCCACCCTCGGCGGGATAGAGAAACAGCGGGTAGTCGTAGCGTAGCCGGGAAGCGTCCCGATAGGGGGCCATCAGTGCGGGCAGAAAGTCGTCACCAAGCGGCTCCAGTTGACCCCTGACGCTGGGATTTCCAAGGTGGAAATGGCGCAGGGTGTGCAAAATCGTCTTGGTGGCCTCCGCATCCTTGATGGCGGAGGGCATGGCCGGCGTGGCTTCGCCTGTCTGTACTACTGTCATCGTAGGATTTTCCCGGCGTTGTCTGACTTAGATCGCGAAGGCGTCGAGAGCTGTGTTGATCGCAGCCAGCTTCTCTTCGTTGGTTTTGTTGAGGCCTTTCGCAGAGAAATCCTCATATACGACGGCGCCTGGGTCTCGATAGAGCAATCCCACCGGCAGTTTTGACTCGTCGCGGGCGATCTTCATCGCCTCCACCCAATCTGAAGGATCATGCTCAATCTGCTCTTTGAAAAGCTTCTTCACGTTGTCAGCAGCCGGGATGCCGTTCTCGTGGGACAGCAGCAGCATATTCTCGGGGTGGTCCTGATAAGGCTTGCAGAAATCGTCCGAGAAGACCGGGCAGCGTTGCATGATGCGCACGAAGCTGGTGCCCCGGTGTTTATGGGCGGCCTTGATCGTTTCGTAGAGCAGCGGAGGATTCCAGTCCGGCACCTGTGCCACGAAGGAGACGTTGGTGATGCCCAGAGTTACCGTGAGCGGGTTCATTGCAGGCAGCAGCGAACCTTCTGGATGAGTATTGGTACGTTCGCCAGTGGGGGTGGTGGGCGAGGTCTGCTTTTTGGTCAGGCCGTAGATGCCGTTATCAAAGATCAATATGACCATATCCATGTTGTAACGCATGGCGTGGAGCCAGTGACCTCCGCCGATGGAGAAGCAATCGCCGTCGCCGGTGCCGACCCAGACGTCAAGGTCGGGACGGCGCGCCTTGACGCCGTTGGCAAGCGGCAGGGCGCGGCCGTGCAGACCGTGCAGGCCGTAGGTGCCGACATAGTGGGGCAGGCGGCTGGAACAGCCGATACCAGAGACGACGACACTCTTCTCCGGTGGCATCTGGGCGTCGCGCAGGACGCGGTGAACGGTGTTGAGTACGGCAAAGTCGCCGCAACCGGGACACCAGCGGGCTTCACCGCCGGCGTAGTTACCGAGGGTGAAGTAGCGTTCAAAAACGTCGACGGACCAGTCAGCTTTCAATCCAAACATTTGGCTAATCTCCTCAGTTGTTCAGGGCATCGAGCCGCTGGTTGAATTCTGCCTGCAGCATACCGGGTTGCAGCGGATGGCCGTAGACCACAGACCAGCAGTCTATGTCGATCAGGGTCTGCGCCCGCAACATCATGGCGAGTTGCGCATAGCGGCGGTTCTCTTCGGTGATCAGCGGGCCGTTTGGATCATCGCTGTAGTTGATCTCCACCGTCATGACCTTCTTGAATTTGCTGAAGATCTCTTTCAGACCCGGTTCCAGCGGCGAGAGGAATCGCAAGTGGAGGGTGGAGATACTCTTGCCCTGCCCGCGCAGGATGTCGACCGACTCTTCGATAGCGCCCATGGTTGAGCCCCAGCCGACGATGAGCAGATCGCCGCCGGCTTCATCGCCATGAACCTTCGGTGGTTTGAGGGTCTTCTGCAGGGCTGCCAGTTTGCGGCTGCGGTGGGCCATGCTGGTCTGGTTGGTGTCTGAGTCGTAGGCCACCTTGCTGCGATCGGTGTGGGAGAGGCCGGTCAATACATATTCGCCGTTGCGCTGTCCAGGGATCGGACGCTGGGAGAGGCCAGTGCCTTCGTCCCAGTCGAAGGCCGGTACGGAGTCATCCCAAGGGGACTGATCGATCGGCGCGGAGAGCCACTCCTCCTGGAGTTCAGGACGGGTGTAGGGCTGTACGCCGGTAGCCAGATTGGCATCGGTGAGCAGAATGACAGGAATACGAAAGGCCTCCGCCAGTTTGCGCGCCAAGATCACGAAGTGGAAGCACTCCTCGATGGTGGCGGCGGCGATGACCACCTTTGGGGCATCCCCCGGCTCGCCGTATATGGAGGAGAGCAGGTCAGCCTGCTCCACCTTGGTGGGCAGGCCGGTGGAGGGACCGCCACGCTGTACGTCGACGATGACCTGCGGTACCTCGGCCATTACAGCGAGACCGATCAGTTCAGTCTTCAGCGCCATGCCGGGACCTGAAGTGATGGTGCAGGCGGTCTTGCCGGCGAAGGAGGCACCGAGGGCAAAGCCCATCGCGGCGATCTCATCCTCTGCCTGATGGACGAAGCCGCCGACATTGTCGAAAACATCCGCAACATAGTGAGTGGCGGAGGTGGCCGGTGTAATCGGGTACATGGAGATCAGTTCCATGCCCGCAGCCATGACCCCCAGGCCAACCGCCTGGTTGCCATTGGTGATGATGGTCGGTTTGGTTGTGTCAGTGGTGTAGGGTGGGATTTCCCACAGATAGTCGAGACGTTCAGCAGCGAAGGCGTAGCCGGAGTCAAACAGATCGATGTTGGGCTGGATAACCTTGTCACCCTTGTGGGCGAAGGTGTTGGCGATCTCTTTACGCCCCAGATCAGGTTCGCGGCTGAAGATATAACTGATCATGCCGAGCACGAACATGTTCTTGCCCTTGCGGGCATTGGAGACGATCTTCAGGCACGCCTCTTCTATCGGCAGTTCGTGCACGATCAGTCCGTGCTCGGCAAACTCTTTTACCGCTGCGGTGTATTGATTGCGGATCTTCTCGTCGGGATCGGTCTCCCACTTGTTTTCCAGCAGTACGATGGTGCCCTCTTTATAGGCACCGTTGGCGATGCGGGAGAAGAGTACCTGCTCATTGAAGGCGACAACCAGTTCGGCCTCGTTGCCCATATTCGTAATGTACTTTGAGCCGATGCGAATACGGATGCCGGAAGCGCCTGCAGGAGAGCGGGCCGGGGGTTGGATCTCCGCCGGAATGATCTCAACGGTCCAGACGCCATTGCCCATCTTGCCGCTGATATTGCCAAAGGTCTGGCCGCACTTCTGCGCGCCTTCTCCCGAGTCGGAGACGATCTCGACAATATATTCATCTACCTTGGCGGCGGTTTTGTTCCCGCCAATCTGCACGGCACTATCGCCGTTGTCAGCCTGTTGCGTCATATACCACCTGTTTTTGCTGCGTGTTGCCGTGGGCCGAAGGCCCTGCTGAAAGGCGCGAGCTGTTCAAGTCTGTCGACTTTTCTGGGGTTTGTGCACCGGCAGATCCTAAAGATCTGCTTAAGGATAGAGCGTCCCACGGTGTTTCTATTCGCCTGCTCGGCATGGAATACGAGCCAGCACCTGAAAACATGTGGAGCCTCAAGTCCAGCGGACAGGAAAGCCCAATTTCAAAAGGGGGAAAATATCTCAAAACCAGCGGTTTGGGTCAATGTTTTTGTCCTGTTGAAACATGGGTTTTCTTGATAACGCTTTAATATTCATGTGTTTATTCATTGTCTGGCGCTACTGTCAAAAGATGGGCATATGGTGATGTTCCAATAATCAGGCTACTTGAATCGACTGTCCATGGGGCCGTAATTTTTATCTGAAGCAGCTTATCTGCTAGGCTTGGCGTGACATCAATAATTTTAATGAAGGTTTGAGTTGGCATGCCAAAGGATATTTTTAGAAATTTTGCCTTGGGGTTGGCGATCATCATGCTGGGCGTCTGGGGCGTGGTCCTGATCCTTGCGCCTGAAGAGATCACCCACATGTTCAGCAATGAACCGGTAAATCATGCATTCGCCGGCATGATGGGTGGGGCGTTGCTCGGTCTGGCACTGATCTCTCTGGCAAGTATCACCCAGTGGATGAGTGCGCCTCGGGGACTAGGGCTGGCGATGATGATTCTGGTGGTCGAGGCCGCCTACCTCATGCTCGCTACCGGGGTGATGCTGGTGACGCCGCTGACCACTGTGAGCCTGGTAACGGCAGCGGCTGTAGCCTTTTTCCTCTTGATCTGACTGTGATGAGTAGGCCGGTTCAAGTATAGCGGAGCCGGCAATCCAACTATCCCGGTAATTCGAAAATGCCCGATTCGCTGCGCTTGATCGAGCCTACGCCTGATCAGTCGGTGCCGCCAAAATTCTCCATACCGAAACGGGTGGCGGGCATGATCGCCTCCTCATACTCCTCCTTGAAGTGGTAGAGGGAACTCTCCAGCACCTTGACCGCACCGTCCAGCAGATGGCAGCGACCGGTACCCGGCAGCATTTCGCACAGACTGTAGAGTGAGTCCAGATCGGCCTGGCTGCCCCGCCCCGTGTCGATTTTGCTCAACAGGCGGGAGATGTAGTAGGTGCCGGTTTTGCATGGTGGACATTGGCCGCAGGATGAGTCGGCAAAGAAGTTGACGTACTCGGTGACCCGTTTGACGATGCCGGTGCCCTCGGAGACGACGATCATGGCGCCGGTGCCAAGCGCCGAGCGGCGTGCAGCCACTGAATCGAAGTCGAGAGGCACGTCCAGGTCCATCGGGGTCAGAATGGTGTTCGAGGGGCCGCCGGTAAACACGGCCTTCAACTGTTTACCCACCAGCATGCCGCCGCCATGGTCGAAGATCAGATCCGCCAGTGGTGTGCCCATCGGCAGTTCGTAGGCACCGGGTTTGAGGACGTCGCCACTGAGGCAGTAGATCTTGGTGCCGGTGGCTTCACCGAGTCCCTGGTCCTGGTACCAAGTCGCGCCATGCTTGATGATGTGGCCCACATTGGCGATGGTCTCGGTGTTGTTGATGAGTGTGGGATGGCCGTGTACTCCCGATTCCGCGGGAAACGGTGGTTTGCCCCGGGGAAAGGGGAAGTTGCCCTCCACCGATTCGATGGCGGCGGTCTCTTCGCCGCCGATGTAGTGTCCGGAGGTGGCCATTACCTCGAACTCCACCGGCTGGCCGGTCTTTTTTGATAGCGAGAAATAGAGTTCCGACTCTTCCCACTGGGCCACGGCGGCCCGCATGTTTTCCAGAGATGCCTTCTGTTCAGGGTTGATGTAGAAAATGATGCGGTTGATGCCGCAGGCCAGGGCGCAGATGCAGGCCCCTTCAATCACCTGATGCGGCGTCTCCTCCAGCAGGATACGATCCTTGAAGGTCCCGGGTTCATCTTCGTTGCCGTTGACGATCAGATATTTTTCCGTGGCGTCCTCTTGGGCGGCCATATACTGCCACTTTTTATAGGTTGGAAAGCCGCTGCCCCCCAGCCCACGCAGGCCCGCTTGCCGGATGATTTCTATGAGGTTTTCCGGCTCTTCGAGGAGGGCCAACTGCAATCCTTCGCTGTCGGCAACGGCTTTCCACGCCTTAAAATCGGCGCCGACCCGTTGGCTCTCGTTGAGCAGTACTTGATTGAGATTATCCATGAGATCCTATTTGGCTTTGTGCAGGCCGTCGTAGTCCGAGTCGGTCTCGAACTTGGCATAGTCGGGAAACAGCATCGGCCCCTGATTCTCCATCGGCATATCGGCCAGGGTCAGCTGGCGGCGCAGTTCGCTCAGATGCTCGGTGGAGACGTTGCTGTGTGGGCGCCCGAGAACCTCTGTGGCGGCATGCTCCCCGGCCCTGCGGCCGAAGCTGATGATATCGAGCAGGGAGTTGCCCATAAGCCGGTTTTTGCCGTGGATGCCGCCACAGACTTCGCCGATGCAGTAGAGTCCGCGCACGGTGGAGCAGCCGTTGCCGTCGATCACCACGCCGCCGTTCTGATAGTGCAGCGTCGGATAGATCAACAGAGGCTCCTGAGCCGGGTCGGTGCCGCATTTGCGGCCGAGCTGCAGCAGCTTGGGGAAACGGCTCTTCAGGATGCCTGGATTTCGCAACTCCACGCCAGGGGTGTCGAGCCAGACGCCGCTGGTCGTTTCGTTGGCCTGGACGCCTCTGCCCTCTTCGCACTCCCGCAGGATTGCGGCGGCGACGTGGTCCCGCGGCCCGAGTTCGTCGACGAAACGGTCGCCGTGGCCATTCAGCAGGTAGGCCCCGGCAGAGCGTACCCCTTCCGTGATCAGAGTTCCGGCAAGGTGTTGCGGATAGGCCAAGCCCGAGGGGTGATACTGGAAGGAGTCGAGATCACGTAGTTTTGCCCCCATCCGGTAGGCCATCACCAAGCCGTCGCCGGTGGCGCCAAAGTGGTTCGATGTGGGAAAACCATTAAGGTGCATGCGGCCGATGCCGCCGGTGGCGAGTATCACTGCCTTCGCTTTTACCAGGGTGTAAGAGCAGTTTTTCAGTGAAGAGACAACGGCGCCTGCGCAGTGGCCCTGATCGTTGGAGAGCAGTTCCACGGTCGGGTTGTAGTCCCAGACTTCGATGCCGGCGTTGGTCAGCGCCTCGCGCAGCACCCGCATCATCTCCAGGCCTGTGTAATCCCGATAGTAGACGACGCGGGGGGCGGAGGTGCCGCCTGCGCGGCGTGTCAGCAGATCGCCGTACTTGTCCACGTCGAACTGCATGCCCTGTTGGATCAGCCAGCGGATGACGTCCGGGCCGTCCATCACCATCTGCGCCGCCAGAGGTTTGTCCACATAGTGGTGGCCGCCCTTGACGGTGTCGTCATAGTGCATCTGGGGGGTGTCCCCCTTCTCCACTGAGCTCTGGATGCCGCCTTCGGCCATCACGGTATTGCTGTCGCCCAGTCGCAGCTTGGTGGCAAGGATCACCTTCGCGCCTTTGCGGGCGGCAGTCAGTGCAGCGGCGCATCCGGCGCCGCCACCGCCCACCACCAGAATGTCTGTCTCCACGGTGTTGGCGCCGGCCAGATCGGCCTCTTCAATACGGGCATCCGATTGAAGGACGTCGGCCAGTTGTTTATGACAGACATCGCCCTGGTTGGGGCCGACTTTGAGGGTGGTCATGGAGTCCGGCATGTAATCGGGGTGGAACTGCTCAAGCAGATCCCGGGTTTTTGTTGGGTCGTTGCTGGGCTCGCGAAAGCGCTGTGGCGTGTAGTTGCCGAGTGCATCGCTGAAGGGGATTCCGTTGGTCATGGTTACCAGTCTGTTTTGAGATTGTCGGGCAGTCGGGGTTACTGCGTGATCTGCAGGTCGCCTTTACGGAGCATTTCCAGGCGGTTGATCAGGTTTGACGGACGGATGTGGAAATAGGCGGTGACGCGGCGGGAGAAGAGTCCCACATGGTTGGGGGCGATAAGTTCCGGGCAGGCGGTCATGCAGAAGTTGCACATCACGCACTCGACGAACAGCTCCCCTGCTTCGCCGAAACGCCCCTTGCTGGCAAGATCAACGCCGCGTTCGATCTCTATGCCTTTGGGGCAGGACTTGTCGCAACCGCCACAGTGCCGGCAGTGGTCGGCTTCCGGGAAGATCTGATGGAACTGGTCCTGTACTTCCCAGGAGTTCTTGATGTCCTCCAGTTGGTATGTGTGATGGGTTGGGTTGGGGAAGACCAGAAAGATGACCTCCATCCCCTCCTCCACCAGCAGCTGACAACCCAGCTCCATTTTGAGTTCGTGGCTGTCGGCGCGGCGCACCATGACCCGGCAGGAGCCGCAGACGCCTTCAAGGCAGCCGACACTTTTTACCCGTGGATAACCGGCATGCCACAGCGCCTGGATAACCGAAAGGGATCCCGGGGCGTTGATCGGCTTGCTGTTGATGGTCAGGTTGACGAGTTGTTCGCTTGTCTCACTCATAAATTCTGGAAAAGTTGTTGTTCAATACATCAGATTATCAGGACGCCGTGCAGATATTCGCGGCGTTGTGTCCGTGCGGTGCTTGTGAGGAAATCAGAACCCGACTTTGGCCCCATAAGACTAAAGTCGCCAATCCTTATTAAATCAATCGGTTATTATATATTTTTTGTGCTGTTTGCACACATCCAGGCAATATTTTGCCTGTCCGCCCGATTTTTGAATGGCTAATCATAACGTAACCGGGGGTGGGGGTAAAAAATCTGGTCTATATTTTGAAGGGTGGAAAATTTCTGTTTGTTGCAGTGTGCATCCGGCACTGCGGCAGTTGAATACCCATTAATAATACATGGCGCTGCACGAAGGTTCTGAATATTCGCCGCGAGATCCCTTTGGAATTATTGTGCAAAGCCAGTTAACAACAACGGTCGATGGTTCCGCCTGAAAAGGCTGGTGCCGAGGAGTTCAAAGATGGCAGACAAGACCTTTACCCTCACCAACGATGAGACAGGTGACGCAGTCAGGCTGATGGTGCGTGAGTCAGTGCAGGGCCCTCCGACGGTCGATGTCACCAGTCTCTACCGGCAGATGGGGGTCTTTACCTACGATCCGGGTTTTATGTCCACAGCCAGCTGTACCAGCGGCATCACCTATATCGACGGCGAAGAGGGGGTGCTCGAATACCGGGGTTATCCCATCGAGCAGCTGGCGGAGAGTGGCAATTTTATCGAAGTGGCCTACCTGCTGCTCTACGGCGAACTGCCCAACAAGGATGAGTTGGAAAAGTTTGATGGAATCATCACCCACCACACGATGATCAACGAGAGCCTGAAGGGTTTTTTCAATGGCTTTCAAAGTAATGCCCATCCGATGGCGGTCATGGTCGGCGTGGTGGGGTCGCTGTCGGCCTTCTATCACGACTCCCTCGATATCAACGACCCGCGTCACCGGGAGATATCCGCCCATCGGCTGATCTCCAAGATGCCCACCATCGCAGCTGCCAGCTACAAGCACAGTATCGGTGAGCCGATTGTGTATCCACGGAATAGCCTCTCCTACTGCGCGAACATGCTGCACATGATGTATGCCACCCCCTGTGAGGATTATGAACCGGATCCGGTGGCGGTGAAGGCGTTGAATCTTCTTTTTATCCTGCATGCAGATCATGAGCAGAATGCCAGTACCTCCACAGTGCGTCTGGCCGGCAGTTCCCAGGCCAATCCTTTTGCCTGTATCGCGGCGGGTATCGCGTCGCTCTGGGGGCCGGCCCACGGTGGAGCCAATGAGGCGGTGCTGGATATGCTCACGGAGATCGGCGATGTCTCGAATATCGACAAATATATCGCCCGCGCCAAGGACAAGAACGACAAGTTCCGACTCATGGGTTTTGGTCATCGGGTCTATAAAAACCGCGATCCGCGGGCGACCCTCACCCGCAAGGTCAGTCACGAGTGCTTGTCGGCCCTGGCGGATCAGAATAATCCAATGTTCGAGCTGGCGATGCGTCTTGAGGAGATTGCGCTCAGTGACGACTATTTTATCGAACGCAAGCTCTACCCCAACATCGATTTCTACTCCGGCATCATCTACCGGGCTTTGGGCATTCCCAACAATATGTTCACTGTGATGTTCTCCATTGCCCGCACCGTGGGTTGGGTGGCTCACTGGTTGGAGATGATGGACGACCCGCAACAGCGGATCGGCCGGCCCCGGCAGCTCTATAACGGCTATCAGCGGCGGCAGTATGTGCCGCTGGATGACCGTTGATTGTAGGAACGGCACCCTCGCCGCGATGACTCCGTGGATGGGCAAATCGCAGCGAGGGCGCCGTTCCTACGGCATTGATTCAATTGTCTAGCAGCCTGCCGTCGGGTGAAACGACAGGCAGGCCGAAGATTCGCCAAAGCTGCATGCCGCCCCGATAGTATTTGATCTTGCCTGCGGGATAACCAACGCTCAGCAGTCCCTTGATGGCGGTCGGTGACTGACCGCACCAGGGGCCGTTACACCAGAGTGCGAGCTGTTTTGCCGCTGAGAAATCCCGCCCTTTTTCTGTTTCACGCACACCCAGGCGGGCGAGGGCGTCTTCCAGGGTCAGTTCGTCGGCGCCCTGTTCCGGATTCAGTTGGTTGAAAGGGATATTAATGGAGCCTGGAATGGTGCCGCGTTCATGCCACTCTTCCGTCCTTGCATCGATCAGCAGACCTGAGCCATCGGCCAACGGCCCCTGCATAAATGCCACCAGCTCGACCTCGCCGATGGTCTCCACATTCTTGTCCAGCTGCATGGGTTGGGCGCAGAAGGGGGGGCAGGGCCGGGAGGTGCGGGCGAAGTTGAATTCAATCACAGCGTCGGTGTCCTGGTTGCGCAGGATGGAGATGTCATGTTCGCCGTGGCGCACCTGAAACTGGTCGACGGTGTTGGTGATGTTGACTTCGAGTGCGGCGGCATTGCCGCTGACAAAAAGGAGAAGTAGCAGGCCGAAGGTTGTTTTTATAGGGGGAATTGTTGCTGGCATGGTCCTTACCGGTGGTTTGGCTGGTTCAGGGAATAGCTTGGTTCTACTTTGTCAGATTATCTAACTTTGGCTCTACATGAAAACCCTGGGCATTGTGTAGAAGGAGCGGCGCCTCGCCGCGAATAGACGTGAAACCAAGCACTCGCGGCGTGGCGCCGCTCCTGAAAATAATTATATAATAGTTTAGAAATAAGCTTTTAATAAAGTTAAATGCTGTTGATGGATTATTAAACAGCCTTTATATTAAGAGGTTGACTTTCCGCGTATTATTTCCTATTTATAGTTTATAAACAGACTATTAACGGCATTATTTATAAATAAAGGCTTATATCAAGACTGTTATGGATTATTATTCGCTGACCGACAAGGCCGTTCTGGCCGAGCTTGGAAAACGTTTTCGCGAGTTGCGGCTGAGAAAAAATCTCACTCAACAACAGCTTGCAGACCGGACCCTGCTCTCCCTCTCCACCATCAAGGCCCTGGAGGCTGGCAAGGCGAAGCTCAGCACCCTTGTTGCCGTGCTGCGGGAGTTGGGGGCGCTGGAGAGTATCGGTGACTTTATTCCCGACCCGGGAATCAGCCCGCTGCAACTGCTTGAAATGGGTGGGCATAAACGCCGGCGCGCCACCGGCAGTCGCGGCAGGCCGGATGAGAAGGAAGTCGAATGGTAGCGAAGGTCGATACTGCGCTGGTGATGCTCTGGGGTCACCGGGTGGGGGCCGTCTCCTGGCGAGAAGCGCGGGAACATGCGGTATTCGAATTCGATCGGGATTTTCTCAACCTCGGACTTGACCTTTCGCCGATCCACATGGGGCTGCAGGAGGCGCGAGAGGGGGATGGCATCTACACATTTCCCGCCCTGAATCGCGAGACCTTCAGGGGCCTGCCCGGCCTGCTGGCAGATGCATTGCCGGACAAGTTCGGTAACCGGATTATCGACGCCTGGTTGGCGCGCAATGGGCGGGATGAAAAGAGCTTCTCGCCGGTGGAGCGCCTCTGTTACACGGGTCGGCGCGGTATGGGGGCATTGGAGTTTCTGCCGCCGGTCACCCGGCAGACTGAAACATCGGTGCCGATTGAGATTGCCGAGCTGGTCACCTTGGCGCAGCAGATCACCACAGAACGGGGGCTGCTGGATGTGGAGCTGAATGGTGTTGGCCGTGAAGGGGAGGGGGGGATTCTCGACATTTTGCGGGTTGGTACCTCTGCGGGTGGCGCCCGGCCGAAGGCGGTAATCGCCATGAATGGGGCGGGCAAGGTGCGTTCCGGGCAGGTCGAGGCGCCTGCGGGTTACGACTACTGGCTGTTGAAGTTCGATGGGGTCGATGACCTGGAACTCGGCAAGCCAAGGGGTTACGGGCGCATCGAATACGCCTACTATCTGATGGCGAAAGCTGCGGGCGTCAGGATGACCGAGTGCCGGTTGCTCGAAGAGGGGGGCAGGGCGCACTTCCTCACCCGCCGCTTCGATCGGTCGAGGGGCAAAAAACTGCATATGCAGTCGCTATGTGGTGTGGGTCACTACGATTTCAATCTGCCGGGGGAGTATGGCTATGAGCAGGCCTTCGCGGTGATGCGCCGGCTCAGGTTGTCAAAAGCCGAGGCGGCGCAGCAGTTTCGCCGCATGCTGTTCAACGTGGTGGCCCGCAATCAGGACGACCATACCAAAAACATCGCCTTTCTCATGGGGGAAGAGGGAGTCTGGCGCCTCTCCCCGGCCTTCGATGTGACCTACGCCCACAACCCTGCAGGCAGATGGACCCATCAGCACCAGATGACGATCAACGGCAAGCGGGATGGTTTCTCCATGGCCGATCTGCTCGCTGTGGGCGAATCGATCAGTCTGCCAAACATTTCCGAGACAGTCGCCGAGGTCGTTGAGGCGGTAAAACGGTGGGCGGAATTTGCCAGCACTGCCGGGATGGAAAAGCCGACCATTACAGCAATCGCAAAACAGCATCGCCTGACTTTTCCGTAAGCTACGGCACGGTGTGTGGGCGGAAATCGGCAGAAGCAATCCCTCATCCGATGTAACTTGCGAACCCGGTTCATGTTTTTCCGTTTCACTCCTCCAGAATTGGGCTGCCTGGTCGCCACCCTAATCAAGAAAAGCAGATTATTGGCACGGGAAAGATCATGGCTAAGTTGCACAATCTCAATGGACACACGGTATCGAAAGCACGCCCGGATATCCGGGATCTGCGAGTCGAGCTGATGAGCCTCTGTTCCCGGGAAGGGAGCGGCGCTGATCCTCATCGCCTGCGCGAACTGCTGGATGACTACATCGACTATCTCGATACGGCGCTGTCGGAGCAGGGCGGCAGGAGTATCGATGTCAGTCAGATCCAGGAGATGCTGCTGGAGGTCTCACAGATTATCCGCTCCGGAAGGGCGGGCGTCTCTACCGACGACTACCGGAATATCATCAGCCACTTGACCGGCATCTACGCAAAGGGGCTGGCGGAGGAGATGAAGTGCCCCTTCATTATCACCTCTGTCGACTATGCGGATGTGATCGAGGCGATCAGCCATGAGTATCCAGCCTTCGACTACAGAGAGGTTATGGGGCAGTTGCTCTACTACATGAGTCAGCTTTTCAGAAACAGGAAGGGCAGCTGGATGATGGTCTACGAACACCTTCTGTCACTGCCGGAATCCATTGATGCGCTCGCATTGTCTAACAGAAAGGCGTTTACGGAGATCCAGGAGTGGACGGAGCAGGGTGTCGACAGCCTGTTTCAGATCTGCCGGGATTACAAGGAGATGGTCGGTCAGACAGAGCATGATCTGGCAGGGCTTGAGCGGCGGATTGCTGTACATAAAGATGAAATGAAGGCGCAGCAACACCGTGCTGTTATCGCCTTCGACAGCCTGCGCAAAAAGAGAGTGCTCAAAGCCATGTTGTCGCAGAAAGCGAGGCTGATTGAAGCGCTGCGATCCAAGCAGATGATCCTGGAACTCGTGGAAGACGATATCCGCGAATTTGAAGAGAAACTTGTGGAACTTCGACGCGCCTATTTCATTCGGCTGGTTTGATTCGGGTGGGGATAGGGAAATATTATTTCCAATAATATATCCCCTTTTCTTCTTTTCTCAGCTGCCGATCATCATTGAACTGGTGACAAGCAGGGAGAGCCAGGCGACCAGGCTGGCGGTAAAGCCGGCGGCGAGACCTACCTTGAACCACTCCATGAAGACAATACGGGTACGATAGCGTTTCTCCAGCATTCCCAGGGCGACAATATTGGCTGTGCTGCCGATCATGGTGATGTTGCCGCCAAAGCAGGCGCCAAACAGCAGGGCCCACCAGAGTGGATGCACACTGACGCCACCGGTCAACTCCTGTACCACGGGAATAAATGCCGAGACGAAGATTACGTTATCGACAAAGGCGGAACCCAGGGCCGAGAGCACTATCACGGCGGGCATCAGCAGTTCACTCTGCCCCTCGAACAGGGTGCTGAAGTTAGTGGCGATCTCCGTTGTCACCCCGGTATATTGCAGCGTACTGGCCACGCCAAAGAGCATAAGAAAGAATATCAGTGTCCACCACTCGACATCATGCTCAATGTAATAACGGGCCCGCTCCCGGCGCCAGATCATGACGATCCCGGCTGAAATCAACGGTACCATGTAGAGCACGGTATTGGTCTCCAGCTCCAGTAGTAGCTCGATCCGGTGGTGCAGTGAAACCATACCGATGGTGCCGACGATAAGCATCAGGCCGCGCATGTAGGGTACTTTCACTGTCGGTCCCAGTGGGAAGTCGTGACCACGGCGCTGGGCCAGACGTTGATCGAGTTGGGTGATTTCATCCCGGTACCAGGCCATCAATAGTGCAATGGTGGCGGCCAGCGCGAGCAGCATGACCGGGAATGACCACAGCATGAAATCCTCAAACGTCAACCCCGCCTTGCTGCCGATCAGGATCCCCACCGGGTTGCCCAACATGGTGCCGGCACTGCCCACATTGGTGGCCATCACACAGATAATCAGAAAAGGGATCGGCCGCACCTTGAGCACGTCACAAACCTGAAAGACCAGGGCCGCCATAAAAAGGATGCTGGTGACTTCATCCACCGCGGAGGCACTCAGCGCAGAGACAACAGCGGTAATAAGAACGAAGCGACGGCCCGTCATTCCCTTCGTTTTCAGTATGTTCTGAATGATCCAGGTAAAGAACCCCAGATCCCGCAGTCCGCCCACGACCACCATCATGCCAACCAGGAAAAGTATCACTTCCAGCGAACAGTGTGTTTTAAAGCCTTCGAGTTTCAGGGCATCGGTCAGAATCAGAACCGGCAGGCCAATGAAGGCGATGGCAAGACGAAAATTCCAGAAAAAGAGCGTAGCGAGGATAATGATCAGAAAGACAGTGACCGAAACGGTCTGCTGTCCGTTGAGTCCCCAAGAGAAATGAGAGAGTGTCCCGATCACCAGGCTAATGAGCAGAAGCAGGGCGAAGCGGCTAATCAGGGCCTTGCCTGACATCACAGAATCTGTGTGAGCCCCGGTCACATCTCAGGCCCTCATAACCTTATTGATAAAATCCTGAATCGTAATAATGCCCAGCAGCCGGTTTTCGCGAACTACCAGTACCCGCCGTACATCCCGCCTCATCATAACCTTTGCGACCTGAATGGCAGGGGTCGTCTCCTCGACAGTGGCGTAACGATCCGCAAGTATGCTGATTTCAACTACCGGCATATCCTTTTCACGCAGAAGAATTTCGGCAAAAGGCTGGAAGTCGAGTATGGCGGAAAGGTCCTCCATCCAGGTGATGTATTCAGGCAGGCAGATACGGATCAACTCATCTTCGCTGACGACACCAACCAGGTCGCCGTCAATATCCAGAACAGGCAGTTCACTGATACCGTAGCGGCAGAAGGCATCGATCGCCTCGCTGAGGGAATCCGTGTCACGCAGAGAGTGAAATGTCGTTCGCATGATATCGCCGGCGGTAACAAATTCCGGCAACTGCATATCTTCCTGATCGAAATAGTCCCAGATCTTTTCCGGCTCAGTTGCCTTATATATATTTGTCAGAAAACCTTTTCTCTGGCAGACCTTGGAGATTGCAGTGATGGTTCGCATGTAACCGCCCGGTTCTTTATGAGGGGTTAATACCAGGACAACAAGCTTGATGGTTTTAGTCTCTCCCGTAGTCCAGCAACACTCAATCCCACTGGGAATAACAGCCAGTGCGATGCCCAGACTCTTCATGCCGGGTATACGTGCATGAAATACGGCAACTTCCGGAAGCAGGTAGGTAAGCGAGCAGCATTTTAGCTGAATGATAATAGTAAATGCCTCCTCGATATCGCGCAATTTGCCGCTGTTGCCAATCCGCTCGATTAGCCTATGAAGCAGCTCTTCTTCATCAAGCTCCGTCGAACCACAAATGATCTCATCAGAGCTAAAGAGAGAGGAGAGAGGGATGTTGTTTGTAGGCGTTTGCTGGTTCATCATAGAAGCCTGTAGCTGGCATCCTCTATTTTAGCAACAGGGCCTACTTCTTGGGCTATCGGAATGCCTATTGGTTGACATCAATCAATATATAGAAGTGCCCAATAAGACCTTATGGCTTCTCTTCAGGGATTATTGATGGCGGGATTGCAAGACTGGCTCCTCTTCTTACGAGCAGAACGGATTCAACAGTCGAACGCCC
>JAESPE010000048.1 GCA_016756835.1 gamma proteobacterium endosymbiont of Lamellibrachia anaximandri
CCGGGACGGCCGGGGCACAAACAGGCTGTCGAAGGCCGAGTCGATTTTGGGGACTGGGATGTCCCAAAATCTTTCACGAGGTCGAAGACTCACTTGGAGCTTTTCCCGCCCCTTGGCTGAGTCCTGAGCCCGTTTTTCCAGAACCTCTGTTTTTCGGCGAAAATCATCCATTCTCGCCTTGAAGTTGGTCAGTAGATCGGAAAAGAGTTTGATGTCGTCAGAAAACTCTTTGAGTACGCGATCGACTACCGCCTGCATGTCCGGATAGATACCTCGCTTGAGATTGTGCTCGTCGATCCAGTGGCTGCCCGCTTCAACCATGCAGTCGAGTAGCTGGCGAGCATCGTGATTGCTGTCGGTGAGCAGATGACGGTCGATAATAGCCACTTTCAGATAGGGTGTGTGCAGGTGACAGATCAGTGCCTTGGCGACTGCGGGAAGAACCGGATCGTTCAGCATGTATTCAAACAGCATTCCGACAAGATCGATGGTGTCTTCATCCACTGTATCCAACTGATCAGTGTCAATCTGACTGTAGAGTTTGTTTCGCTCCTCAATCAGTGTCTGTTTGATACGGGTAAGGAACTGTTCATCGAGTTCAATGTTCGGAATGAACGGGGCTTCTGTCGAGGCATCGGGCAGATAATCTGATCTTGTGGCGGGCTGAATATCATTAAGTGCGGAGACAAGGTTCGCGGTAGTGGGCAGCTGCCCGCCGCCGGAGCGCCCGCTGGCGCCACTCACTCTATCAGCTGACCCACTCTCCTGCGGAGCTGCTGAGTGTCTTTGGGGTGAGGTGCCACGCCGGGATGCGAGGAGGCCGATGATTGAGTCAAAGAGTTCTTCCCCGAGGTCCTGTTCTGAGGTTACGGCGTTTTGATCCTCGGTTTGCTGGGCACTCCTATCCGCTTTGCCACCGTGTTGGCCAGCTGCCTGCGGATTTCGGATAGTAGGTCTAAGGTGGGGCAGTACACCGGCATCCTTGAGGTTGTTGTTGAAATCCTCATACAGAGAGCCTAGCTGCTTCAAAACGTACTTGTTGAAAAGCGCAAGAACAATAAGCTTGATGTTGGATTCGAGACTCAGACTGTCGATAGCATTGGCGAAAGCGTCGACAAGATGCTGCGGGCAGGCAGGGGTTCTGTTTTTTTCTATCGCCTCGCCACCGTTGATAACTGCAAGACGCTGGCTCAGTGCGTAGAGCTGGGACCGATGGCCGATGGTCGCTTTACTGACCATGTTTTCGATGGCCGTGGTTTGGTCCATGGAGTCGTCGTCGACCAGCTCGAGTTCGATATCGCTGCTCAGATCGGAGAAGGGATCACTGTCCGGCTTCCTTGCCCAGAAATTATCGAAACCTGCGCTGAGTTGCTCTCTGAACTCATGTTCCACCAGGCCGTGGCGGTTACGAATCAGGCTGATCGCTTCAAAAAAGCGATTCTGCATCAGATCGTTCTCCGCTTTTTGGGCGAAACTCATCAACGCCTTGTCCGTGTTGGCAAACAACTCGGTCAGCAGGGCGCTAACATAGACCAGCACCATGTCCTTGCAGCGGCTCATGAGTGGTTGAAACTGGGTCTGATATTTACTTTTTCGTGATTCCGGTGATGGCACCATCACTTGATCCTTCAACGCGATTGACTAAATCTGACTTGAGCCGGTATCTGCCGGCATCAGGTCTTTAACCCGCACACTCTCCCCAATCGTCTTTATACTCATGCGGGAACACCAGAGCATCATTGGCTGTCTTTCCCGCTAAGGTTAGCACAGACGAAACTGATTTATGAAACAGAAAGTTAGACAGGTTTTCTCATGAGCAGCGATTAGTTGGCGGAGGGCCAATTGGCTAAGGCCTGTTAATACTGCATCCGAATAGTGTTAACGAGCCCCAAGTAACAGAAGGGACGAAAGGCAGTGGGGAAATCTGGGGAATATCATTCTGATAATGTAACTGGACTCAGCTGAATTCGCCTCTAGGGCTGGCCAACCCTGATTTTCAAGAAACCGGCAAGCTGGCCGATAAAATTGTGAAATAGGGTTAACTGTAAGGTGATTTAAATGAATGCCGAGGAACTGGTCAAAGGGATAGAACATCTGGTTTCGTTGCCGGATGTCTGTATCAAGATCAATATGATGGCTGATTCTCCGCTCTATTCAGCAAAAGATATCGGGGAGGTGATCTCTCAGGATACCGACCTTTCCGCACGCCTCCTGAGTTTGGTCAACAGCGCCTTCTACGGTATGCGGGCTCCGGTGGAAACCATCTCCAGAGCCGTCACGGTCATTGGTACAAAGGGTCTGCGCAACCTGGTTCTGGTTACCTCGGCGGCTGAGGTTTTTACCGGTATTCCTGCCGATTTGGTCGATATGACAGAATTCTGGCGATACTCAGTGACAACCGGGATTATTGCCAAGGCGCTCTCAACCCAATGCAATGTTTTGCATGGTGAACGCCTGTTCGTGATGGGTGTGCTGCATGATATCGGCAGGCTGGTTATCTACTTGCGCCTGCCGGAGCAGTCGCGGGATGTGTTGCTGATTACCGGGGGAGACGATGCCATTCTTGCCGACACTGAGGCGGATGTTTTCGGTTTTACCCACATGGATGTCGGTGCAGCATTGCTGAAAACCTGGAAATTGCCGGAAAGTCTGATTACCGTCGCTGGTACTCACCATGAACCGTTGAACGCGGGTGACTACCGGCTTGAAGCTTCCCTGGTAAACATCGCGGGCTTGCTTTCACAGGGTGAAATGAGCGGTGAGCCATTGGATGAAATTCTTGATCAGGTACGGCCCGAGGTCTGGCAGGCCACTGGTCTGGATAGCGATAAAGTCGCATCGGTGATGGAGGAAGTTCCGGCCCGGGTGGCCGAGGTACTGGATGTTGTGCTGGCGCCGAATGTGCCTACAGAGCAAAGGCGCTGATTTATTACTCATGACTCTCTGCCCTGTGGAGCGGAGCCGCTGCTATTCAATAGCCTGCAAGCCCGGCATTTTTCAGACAAACATGAAGTAGACTTGATCAAGCGCAGCGGATCAGGCAAAACTCGCGACGAAGGAACAACCCATGCCCGATCCGCTACGCTTGATCGGGCTTACGAAATTTAATATTCCTGTGATTACTGCAGGCTCATGATTTGAGCCTCAGAGAGGGTAGAATAGGGCCTCATGTTGAGACTCTATCAATCCAATCGACTCGAGATTCTGTCCCTGCGGCTGAATGCGCTGCTGGCTGAACCGATGATCTCTCCTCTGGAGGAGGAGGTACTGGTTGTGCAGCACCCCGGCATGGCGCGGTGGCTCTCCCTTGAAATTGCAGAAAAACTGGGGATCTGTGCCAATATCCGCTTTCCCATGCCTGCCTCTTTCGTCTGGGAGGTGTTTCGTGCCTTTCTTCCCGATGTCAGTGAATTCAACCGGTTTGAACCCTCCCTGCTCAGATGGCGAATATTCCAACTGCTCGATGAGATTGGCCAGGAGCCGGTATTTGCGCCAGTTAGCCATTATCTGAGGAAGGAGAGTGAGAAGCGTCGCTTCCAACTGGCTGACAGACTGGCAGGTCTGTTCGACCGCTATCTGGTCTATCGTCCCGACTGGATCGGGAAATGGGATAAGGGTGAGTCTGCTGTTGCGGGGGGTGAGTGGCAAGCGGAAATCTGGCGCCGCTTGGCCGTAGACGATGCTGTTCATTGGGTGCATCTGCAGGAGTGCCTGTTCCAGGCCATGTCGGGCGATGCCGCAAATCCTCCCCGCGGCTTACCTGCGCGGCTCTTTCTCTTTGGGGTGCCTACGCTCTCTCCGGGCTATCTTGAGATTATCAGGCAGCTCTCCCGTTGGATAGATATCCATCTTTTCCTGCTGAATCCCTGTGAGGCCCATTGGCTTGAAATCATGCCCGAGGGGGAGAAGGTGAAACGGGAGTTGATGTCATCCGATATCGAAGACCTCTACCTGGAGGTCGGCAATCCGCTGCTTGCCTCTCTGGGGCGACAGGGCAGAGATTTTTTCTCCGCGATCAATGATTTCGATCCGGGTTCCGAGGAGTGGTTCGATGAGGCGGGAGGGGACGGCTGCCTGGCTGGACTACAGCGTGAGATTCTGCATCTCGAACAGCCTGAAACCATTGAAGGTGAACGAGATCATTCTGTTGCATTTCACCGCTGCCACAGTCCCATGCGGGAGATTGAAGTCCTCTATGATCAGCTGTTGGCAATGTTCGAGGAGATGCCGGATCTGACTCCCGCCGATATTCTGGTGATGACGCCCGATATCGATACCTATGCGCCGCTTATCGAAGCCCGTTTCTCCGAGCCGGGGGGTTGTCCTGCCATCCCTTACCGCATCAGCGACCGGACCCAAGGGCTTGAAAATCCCTATGTCACGGCATTCCTTGATCTGCTTTCGGTCCCTGCCGGCCGCTATGGGGTCGATGAGGTTCTCAGGTTACTGGAATTTCCGGCGATTCAGCAGCGGTTCGGCCTCGATGAGGATGGTTTGGAACGCATCGTCGAATGGATTGAACAGGCGGCAATTCGCTGGGGACGGGACGCTGAGAGTAAATCGGATTTTGATCTGCCTGCCGACCCACGGAATACCTGGCGCTTCGGGCTGGAGCAGCTGGTACTGGGTTACGCCATGTCGTCAAACGATGAAGCCTTGTGGCAGGGCATTCCACTCCCGGAGAGTGCAGAAGGTTCGGAATCTGTTTGGTTGAGTGGATTGTTGGGTTTCTGCCGATCCCTGTTTGAATTGGAGGATAGGCTATCCGGTATGGTCTCGGTTGCCATATGGTGTGACCGTCTGCAGCGGATTCTGGATCGTTTTTTTGCCGCCGATGAGAGCGCGGAGCAGCCGCTGCAACTTGTTCGGGACACCCTTGTGCGATTGGGTGAAGAGGCGGAAGAGGCCGGCTTTCAGGGCCAGGTCTCTCTCTCCCTGATTCGTCAGCAACTTGAACTGCTCTTCAGTCACGGTTCAAGCCGGGGCTTTCTTGGTGGTGGTGTCAATTTCTGCGCATTCACCCCCATGCGCAGCCTGCCCTTCAAGGTGATCTGCCTGATCGGAATGAACGACGGCGCCTTTCCCAGGGAACCCCCAACCCTGGATTTTGACCTGATGGCGAAGCAGTTTCGTTTTGGCGACCGCTCACGACGGGCCGATGATCGTTATCTGTTTCTGGAGACACTGATCTCTGCCCGTGAACGGCTCTATATCAGCTATGTCGGCCGCAGTCTCAAAGACAACAGTGCACTGCCGCCTTCGGTGTTGGTGGAAGAGTTGCGGGACTATATGGCGTCTCAAGTGGGTGAGTCCGGTTTGGACAGGATGACCTTTACGCATCCGCTTCAGCCCTTCAGCCCCAACTATTTCCAACCTGAGGGGCATCTCTTCAGCTACTCATCGAGAATGCAAGAGGCAGCCCAGTGGGTTGGACGTGGAGAAAAGCAGCGCCAGCCACTGGTGGCCGCGCCGCTGCCCAAAATGGAACCAGTAACAGATTCAGTGGATCTGCATCTGCTGAGGCGTTTTTACAGTGCCGGTCCTGCGCGGGCATTTGCGGCCCAGCGACTCAATCTCAGGTTGGAAACCGCCCGGGATATTCCTGACGCGCGTGAAACCTTCGAGATGGAAAAATTTACCGCCGAAGCCGTTGAGCGCGAACTGGTGGAACGGCTACTCTCTGGAGAGTCAGCGGAATCCTTCTATCAACTGCTCGATCTCCGGGGTAAGTTGCCACACGGAAAACCCGGACGACGTCACTATCAACAGCTCTGCGGATCCGCTCAATTAATGGTGGAACGGTTGAATGCGGGGGCTTTTGGTGAAGAGATGCCGCCCCTGGATGTCGATCTGATACTGGACGGCCTGCGGCTGAGCGGCCGGCTGAACGGATTGCGCGCTACAGGCCTGCTCGAATACAGCGCAGGAAAGATATATCCCCATCAAAGACTGGATCTCTGGATTCGATTTCTCGCGTTGAATCTTATCAGGCCTGAAGGGGTGGCGTGGGAGGCAATCTGGCTGTCACCGGATGAGGAGGGGAGGTTTATTGCACCGGACGACCCTGAAGCCTATCTGCAGCAACTAGTGGCGCTCTACCGGCAGGGTATGCTGACGCCATTGCATTTTTACGCAGGCACCTCCTGGTCCTATGCTGAGAAGTGGCGGGCGACGGAAGACCGCTCTGCGGCCCTCTACCAGGCCCGAAAACGCTGGTTCAACGACCCTCCGGCACACGGAAGCAAACCCCACCACAGACTGCTGATGCCTGGCGAAGAGATGCTGGATGAGGCATTCCATGAGATCAGCCTCGCCGTCTTTTTGCCCCTCATGGATCACATGGAGCTGGTGGAGTGAAACTGATGGACCTCAATGCCGTACCCCTGGAGGGGTTGAATCTGGTGGAGGCCAGCGCCGGAACCGGCAAGACCTATACGCTTACCGGACTCTATCTGCGGCTGTTAATCGAACATGGAGTCGAACCGGATTCCATTCTCGTGGTGACCTATACCAATGCCGCGACCGCAGAGTTGAAGGCCCGTATCAGAGGACGTCTGCTGGAAGTGAGGGAGGCCTTTTCCAACGGGAAGTCGGATGATCCGCTACTTGTTTATCTGCTCCAGACTCAGCCGGATCATGCTGTGATGGTCAAACGTCTCAATCTGGCGATTGCAGGATTTGACCGGGCAGCGATCTATACCATCCACGGCTTTTGTCAGCGGGTATTGACTGAAAATGCCTTTGGGAGTGGCCAATCCTTCGATGCGGAACTGGTTCCGGATCAGGCGGCTCGTGTGCAACAGATTGCGGATGATTTTTGGCGGCGGGAACTGGAAGACCTGCCGGATGGCATTACTGATCGGGTAAGGGCTGAAATCGGCACACCGGAAGGTCTGCTCTCGGCGGTTCATGATGGCTTGGGTAAACCCTATCTGACAGTGCGTGGGGCAGAATCTCCTGCCGATCCCGCTGGGTTGGAGACACAGGCGGCGCAAATCATCTTGCAGTTGCAACCTTTATGGCAGATGGATGGAGAGTGGATTCGTAAAACGCTGGGTGATACAGCCGTTTTCAAACAGACATCCTACAAATCCAGCACTATCTCACCCTTGTGCGATGAGATGGATCACTGGCTGTCACAGGAGAGTCCGGCGCTTGAGGCCTTTGAAAAACTGGAAAAATTTTCTTCCAGCTCCATTGAGAAGGGGATCAAAAAGGGAAATCAGGCACCGGAGCATGAATTTTTCGACCGATGCCAACAGTTTGCAGATCTGAAGTCTGCGATCACCAGCGCCTATGCTGGCAGGATCAAAACCATCTATCTGCAGTTCTACAATTTTCTGATTGACGAGCTGCCCAGGCGGCAGGCGGAAGCGGGTGAATGGTCCTATGATGATCTGCTGCTGCAACTTAATCAGGCGCTGTCAGACAGTAGCGGGACGCATCTCGTAAGAACGTTGCAGCAACGCTATCCGGCGGCCCTGGTGGATGAATTCCAGGACACTGATCCGGCGCAGTATGAGATCTTTTCGCGCATCTATCGTAAATCAGGTCTGCCGGTTTTTTTGGTGGGCGATCCCAAACAGGCAATCTACAGCTTTCGCGGCGCAGACATCTTTGCCTATCTGCGGGCTCGCAACGATGCCAAAAATCGTTATCACCTAACCGTCAATTGGCGCTCAACGCCAACACTGATAAAGGCGGTGAACGCCCTGTTCGACAACGCCCCGACGCCTTTTTTCTACGAAGAGATACCGTTTCATCCCGTTGAGGCCGCCAACCGGCAGGAGAAAGGGCTGGTCGTGAGAGGGGATACATCCCAGCCCATGCGGATCTGGAAGCTGGCAATGGAGGAGATGAAGGTCGATGAGCTGCGTCACGCGGTGGCAACGACCACTGCCCAGGAGATCGACAGGCTGCTTGTGCTGGGTCGGGCCGGCAAAGCGACTATTGATGAAGTCCCCCTGTGTGGCAACGACATTGCGGTGTTGGTGCGCAAGCACAAACAGGCCGAACAGATTTCCGAGGCCCTGCTGGAACTGGGTATTCACAGTGTGCGCAATGCCCAGGACAATATCTTTCATGGCCTTGAGGCGGAGGAGCTGGAACGTCTGCTGCACGCCTGTTTCGATCCCCGCCGTGAGTCTCTGCTACGGGCTGCTCTGGCCACCGATATGCTGGGCTGGAGTGGCGAAGAGATCGATGCGCTGACCTGGGATGAGACGGCTACCGGTGGTCAGGTGGAAAGTTTTCTCGACTACCATCAGATCTGGAGAGACCAGAGATTCATGCGAATGTTTCGCCACCTGTTGATACGGCGGGGGGTGGAAAACCGATTGCTTTCATACGAAGACGGAGAGCGGCGCCTGACCAATCTCTATCAGCTGGGTGAGCTGCTGCATCAGCATGACAGGTCGATGCAGCCAGGTATGGAGGGTTTGATAAAATGGCTCAGCCAGCAACGGCAAAGCGAAGCGCCCGTCGATGAAGAAAAGCTGCTGCGTCTTGAGAGCGACGGCAACCTGGTGCGTATCGTAACCCTGCACACCAGCAAGGGGTTGGAGTATCCGGTGGTATTTTGTCCCTTCCTTTGGGATGAACAGCCCGGATTCCGAAAGAGCCAAAAGTCCTACCTGTTCCATGATCCTGATACTCATTTCGAACCTGTCCTGGAACTGGGGTCAGCCAACTTCGCAAAAGACAAGATACACAAGGCAGAAGAGGATCTTGCAGAGAACCTGCGGCTGCTCTACGTTGCCTTGACCCGTGCCAAGCACCGCTGCTATCTGGCTTGGGGCAAAGTAAAAAACAGCGAAAATTCTCCACTGGCCTGGTTGCTGCATCCGGGGGAATCCTCCTCTGATGAATCGATCGGCCAGTGGAAAAAAACCTTCAAAAAAGTGAGTGACGTATCAGTGACTCAGCGGCTTGATGAGCTGGTGGAGCAGTCTGGTGGAAACATTCTTATCCAGCCGCTGATGGAGATCGACGAGGTTGCCCAGTTTCCCCTGGCACTCACCCCGGAGCTTGTTTCGGCCAGAGTCTTTGGCGGCACAATCAGACCGGGTCCCAAGATCACCAGTTTCTCCGCGCTGGTCTCGGGTCATGGAACCGACCTGCCGGATCGTGATGCGGTTCGCTCTGAGACGGTCGCCACCCTGGACCCCACTCACGATATCCATGGATTTCCCAAAGGGCCCAAGCCTGGAACCTGTCTGCACGCAATCTTTGAACACCTCGATTTTACAAATGCAGGCGATCCAGGGCTGGAAACTGTTATCCAGCAGCAGCTGCAAAATCACGGAATCGAGACGCACTGGACACCAGTCGTTGAAAGGATGGTGCAGTCTGTGGTGAATACCGGGCTGGATGAAACCGGGCTGCGGTTATGTGATGTCAGCAACAGCCAACGAATCAACGAGATGGAGTTTCACTATCCGGTAGCCGGATTTGATTCGGCCAGACTGAAAAGTATTCTGGGAGAGGAGCAGTTCGCAATTTCTAAGCGGGTCCAGCGGGCAGCAGCCGGTATTCGGTTCGGTTCGATCCAGGGTTTTATGAAAGGCTTCATCGACCTGGTCTTTGAGGCAAACGGGCGATTCTATCTGCTGGATTACAAGTCGAACTGGCTTGGCACTGAAACATCTGACTATGGTCAGACTCAGTTGGAAAATGCCATGATCACGCACGACTATCCGCTGCAATATCTTTTCTACACCCTTGCCGTGCACCGTTTTCTGCGGCTGCGGCTGGCCGATTACGATTATGACCGCCATTTCGGTGGCGTCTTCTATCTCTTCCTGCGGGGTATGCAACCTGCAACCGGGGCTGATTCCGGCATTTTTCGGGAACGGCCGCCGAAAGCCTTTATCGAGGCGTTGGATCTGGCAATGCCGGGGGCTGAGGCATGAGAGATGAGAGACGACTGATCGGCCAACTTCAGGGTCAGGGCTTGTTGAGCGATCTGGACGTTTATTTTGCCGATATCCTGCTGCAGAAGTCGGATCAGCCATCGGAATTGCTGGCGCTTGCGGCTGCAATGGCCAGTCGGGCAATCAATGAAGGTCACGTCTGCTTTGATCTCAATGAGATGGTGGATCGGCCTCTGAACGGGCTCGACGGTCAGGTGATAGCCTCCGTGCCTTCGTTGAACGACTGGTCTGTCCAACTGCACCGGAGTGGCGTGGTCGGAACGCCCGGTGAACATCAGCCATTGATCCTTGATACTTCAGGCCGGCTCTATCTGCATCGCTACTGGAAATATGAACACCGCCTTGGTTTTCTGCTCGATGAACGGGCGGCTCGCCAAGCCTCTAATGTGGATGAAGCGGTGCTGCGAACCGGCTTGAAACAGCTGTTTCCAGATACCGGCGATGAAATCGATTGGCAAAAACAGGCCGCTGCCACAGCGGTGTTACGACGGCTCAGTGTGATCTCCGGCGGGCCTGGCACCGGCAAGACCACCACGGTGATGCGTCTACTTGCACTGTTGCGCCAACAGCCGGGCGGTGAGGCGTTACGTTTCGCACTGGCAGCCCCAACCGGCAAGGCGGCTGCGCGGTTGCAGGAGGCAATTCAGCAGTCGCGTGACTCTCATCCGGCACTGATGGATTCTCTGCCTGAGCAGGCCTCAACGCTACATCGATTACTGGGGGTCAGGCACGGCAGTACAGGTTTTGTTCACAATAGAGACAACCCTCTGGCATTGGATGTGTTGGTGCTCGATGAAGCTTCGATGGTGCCTGTGGCACTGATGGCGAAGTTGCTGGAAGCTCTACCCGATTCCGCCCGTCTGATTCTGCTGGGGGATAAGGATCAGCTGGCTTCAGTGGAAGCCGGGGCGGTGCTGGGTGATATCTGTAGTGGTTATCGCGGGCCAACACCTCACTTCGCAGAGCAGCTGCAGCGAGCCACTGGGCAGAGCCCACCTCCTGATTCCAGTGACCCAAGGGCACTGGCGGATTCAGTGGTGGCACTTAAGAAGAGCTACCGTTTCGATTCAGCAAGTCCTATCGGGCTCCTGGCCGGTGCAGTGAACAGCGGAAACTTCAGGCAGGCTTGGGAACTGCTGGAAGAGGGCGGTGCAGCATCGCAAATTCGCCGGATTCCAGTGACCGATGACACTGCAAAGCTTGCTGCTGGACGTTATGCAAAAATATTTGAAATGATCGAAAAGGGGGCGGCGCCGTCAGAGATCTTCGCCGCGCTTAACTATTATCGTGTGCTTTGTGCATTGCATCAGGGTCCCGACGGTGTCATTGCTATTAACAGGCGGATTGAGGCCGAACTGCGTGGCCAGGGGTATATCACCGGGGATTCCGAGTGGTTTCAGGGACGGCCGGTTTTGGTTACACGCAACAGCTACGGATTGGGACTATTTAATGGTGACATTGGTGTAGCCTTGCCGAACCCGCAGGCAGGAGGAGAGATTGCAGTGGTTTTCCCCCTGGCGGATGGCAGCTTCCGCTGGATAGCACCTGCCCGTCTGCCCGAACACCAGACTGTTTTCGCCATGACGGTGCACAAGAGTCAGGGGTCCGAGTTCAATGAAGTCCTTCTGCAACTGCCTGCCCGGGATAACCCGCTATTGACCCGTGAACTGTTGTACACCGCGATTACCCGTTCACGTAGCAGATTTCATATCTCAACTGAGCAAGAAGTTTTCCGCGCTCTCGTTCACAGGCAGTTACGCAGGAACAGCGGTCTGGCGGATGTTTTGTGGCAATAATGCAAGGGTAGCCACCGCCCCCCTGCATTGAATGAACACTCAAATTTGCGGAAAAATGTATTCTTCCAGTGGAATTTTGCTGACGGCATAAAAATATATTTTGGATGAATAATCCCCGGCTGTGATAGGGTATGTCTGCTTTAGATTTCAGAATACGCGCTAGATGCGCATATTCAATGTAAAAACATAAAGTTAGGCGAGCTTTCTGAGGTTGTAAATTAACAGCGTCGGCAAGATGGCATAACGGTCTTTTGAGAATCCCGTGCCGGTTTGGATCGCACAGTGTGGCCCGACCGGTTGATTGAATTTTCGTGCGAAGCGAAGGAGACGAAATATCATGATCAAGCCTGTAGGTTCCGACGAACTCCAACCTCTGTTTGTCTACGATCCGGACGAGCACCACAAACTGTCCCACGAGGCGGAAAGTCTTCCGTCAGTCGTGGTCAGTTCGCAGGCCGCTGGTAACGCGGTGATGATGGGCACCGGTTACTTCAACCCTCTTAAGGGCTTCATGAGCGTGGCTGATGCCATGGGCGCTGCAGAATCCATGACGTTGACCGACGGGACCCACTTTCCTGTGCCGGTTCTCTGCCTGCTTGATAGCGCTGATGCCATTGGTGACGCCAAGCGCATCGCACTGCGTGATCCCAACATGGAAGGCAACCCTGTGCTGGCTATCATGGATGTGGAAAACATCGAAACCGTCTCCGACGACCAGATGAAGGTTATGACCGACAAGGTCTACCGCACCCAGGATATGGATCATGTCGGCGTCAACGCCTTCAATACCCAAGGCCGTGTCGCAGTCTCCGGTCCGATCCAGGTATTGAGTTTCTCCTACTTCCAGAGCGATTTCCCCGATACTTTCCGTACCGCAGTCGAGATTCGCAACGAGATCAAGGAACACGGCTGGGAGAAGGTTGTTGCCTTCCAGACCCGTAACCCCATGCATCTGGCCCACGAAGAGTTGTGCCACATGGCGATGGATCGTCTGGGCTGTGACGGCCTTGTCATTCATATGCTGCTGGGCAAGCTGAAGAAAGGCGATATTCCCGCGCCGGTTCGTGATGCCGCTATCCGCAAGATGGCTGAGCTCTACTTTCCGCCAAACAGCGTGATGATCACCGGTTACGGCTTCGATATGCTCTACGCCGGTCCCCGCGAAGCCGTGCTGCACGCCTATTTTCGTCAGAACATGGGTGCCAGCCACTTCATCATCGGTCGCGACCATGCTGGTGTTGGTGACTACTACGGCGCCTTCGACGCACAGACTATCTTCGATGACGAAGTGCCCGCAGGCATGCTGGATATCGAGATCTTCCGCGCCGACCACACTGCCTATTCCAAGAAGCTCAACAAAGTTGTGATGATGCGCGATGCACCGGATCACAGCAAAGAAGACTTCGTACTGCTCTCCGGCACCAAGGTACGTGAGATGCTGGGCCAGGGCATCGCGCCTCCGGCTGAGTTCTCTCGTCCCGAAGTGGCGCAGATCCTGATGGATTACTATCAGTCTTTGAATTCCTGATAGACGCTGTTTGAAAAAGCCCGCATCTGGAAACAGATGCGGGCTTTTTTTGTATGCAGCTTTGCAATAACTTCCTGCTCTCTTCTATGGGTTCCGCAAGAAAGTAGGGTACACCGTGCGCACCAGAATAAGCGGTTACAGCAATCATGGTGCGCACGGCACACCCAACGTTCTTTGTGTGTTTTTGTCAGGCAAAAAAAGGGTGACCACAAACTGCGGGCCACCCAAATTGCTGCTGTGATCTTTATTACTTATGTCTTGCGGTTCATGCGGCGTCTACCTGTCATTCTCATCACCCCAGTCACTCGCGTTCGGGTTACGGTCGGTTGCGGCGGTGATATTCAGGCTTGCACTCATCTGCTCAGCTAAGATGGCTTCAACATGATAAGCCAGACCACCATATCCAGAGTCGAGGTAATTACTATCCCGACCTTCAGCAATTTGGAGGATGGCACGGCGTAAAACACTCTCCCAATCTGAAGCATCTCTCAGAGGTGTGCTAAGCCAGTCGTTGATATCCCCGTCAACATTGATTGCCTGCGCCATACCTGCAGTCGCAAGCAGCGCCGCTTTTGAAGTCAGTTGTAGGGATTTGGAGATTACCGCGTTTTCCTTTGCCATTATTTAGGAGACCCAGAAAAATTGATTTGTGTTTCAGATACAGCAAAGGGCGGGCCAATCCTTAATTTTTTTGTGGCTAATGGCTGGATTACCCTGCCTGGAGTTCTGAGTAATCATCTATCTAATTGAAATATCATAAATAAAACCAGCAGGAACAGTATTCTCCAATAATTATCTCTGGGAAATAGATTCAAAATTGACTGCGTGAGCAACACCCTCCCAGGAATCGGAGTAGTAACTGTAAAATCCACTGACAACATCCAGAGATTTATTCCCGTTTTGGGAAGATTGTTCGTTATTTCAGGGAATTAGGAATTTGTGGAGTAGAAAAGGGGGTATAGCGAAATAGAACAGATCCCAGAAAAATGAAAAGTGTCAATTTTTCCGACGATAAAGAAATCTAAATCTTATCCAGTAGGAGTGATGTATGTAATACCAGGTTGTATTTACTCATTCAGGCGTCAGAACCGCCAAAGAACTTACCCAGACTACGGGATAGCCAACCGCTCTTCTTTTCGGTACCGAGCATCTTCTGCACAGCGGGCACATAATCGGCGTCATCATTCTTGATGTGGTTGATGAGCCAATTGCGCAACATCCTGTTGACCTGTATTACAGCATCAACATTACCGTCATCGAAATCCTTCTTATATTCCCCGAGTTTTTTTATGAAGACTTTGTGAACCCGCTGGTGCGCGGATCGAAATTCGTATCCAGCCTTCTCCTGGAGACCCTCTTCAAAGGTAAAATGGGTAATCGTGTAGTCGATCAACCCGTCAAAGACATCGGAAATTGATTCATTATCACCAGTCTCTGTGGCATCCACCAGTTGATTGATATAATCAACGATGCGTCTGTGTTGTTTGTCGATGACATTGACCCCGGTATTCAGGTCTTTTGTCCATTCGAGATGGTCCATGTTCAGGTCTCCGGTGGGTTTATTGGTGCCTGCCGCGGTTTCGGTAGCAACAAAAAAGCTACGGCCCCCAATGTCTGACATCCAGGATATACAATCTAACAATGATACCACGATGTATCTGTGACTTGGTCCGGACTGTTTAGTTTTTTCGTTTTGGCGAGTAGTTGTCGGGGATCAGCACTGTGGCTTTACGTTGCACCTGATCATCCCGGTAAGGGAAATCGATGGTGTAGTGTAGCCCACGACTCTCCCTGCGGCTCTGGGCAGAACGAATGATCAGGTCTGCCACGTCAACCAGATTACGTAGTTCCAGCAGATCGTTGCTGACCCGGAAATTGCCGTAATATTCGCCGATCTCCCTTCTCAATAGTTCGACCCGGCGTTTGGCGCGTTCCAGTCTTTTGTTGCTGCGTACGATGCCAACATAGTCCCACATGAAGCGTCGCAGCTCGTCCCAGTTGTGTGAGACCACCACCTCTTCGTCAGAGTCGGTAACCCGGCTCTCATCCCAAGGGGGAAGTTCCCGGGGGAAGGGTATTTTGTCCACATTTCTATGGATATGCTCAGTAGCCAGTTCGGCAAACACAAGGCATTCGAGTAGGGAATTACTGGCCATGCGGTTGGCCCCGTGCAGCCCGGTGTAGGCAGTCTCTCCTATGGCGTAGAGACCCGGCAGGTCCGTTTGTGCCTGATGATCGGTCATTACTCCACCACAGGTATAGTGAGCGGCGGGCACAACGGGAATGGGCTCACGGGTGATGTCGATGCCGAAATCAAGGCAACTCTTGTGGATGGTTGGAAAGTGTTCCCTGATGAAGTCAGCCGGTTTATGACTGATATCGAGAAACAGGCAGTCGGCGCCGATACGTTTCATCTCGTGGTCGATGGCTCGGGCAACGATATCTCTTGGAGCCAACTCGGCACGCTCATCGAAGTCGGGCATGAAACGACTGCCATCCGGCAACAGTAGGTGACCGCCTTCTCCCCGAACCGCCTCGGTAATAAGAAATGTCTTTGAATGGGGGTGGTAGAGGCAGGTGGGGTGGAATTGTATGAACTCCATATTCGCTACCCGGCAGCCTGCTCGCCAGGCCATGGCAATGCCGTCCCCGGTTGAGACATCGGGATTGCTGGTGTAGAGGTAGACTTTACTGGCACCGCCGGTTGCAAGTATGACGAAGCGCGCACGAAATGTGTCCACCTTGCCGTTTTTCTGGTTGAGAATATATGCACCAAGGCAGCGCTTGGTTTTTTGGGCGCCGTTTTCACTACCGGAAATCAGGTCGATAGCAATGTGGTAATCGAATATCTCCACATTCGAGCGTGACATCACCTGGGATTCCAGGGTCGATTCCACCTCTTTCCCCGTTGCGTCCGCAGCGTGAATAACTCGCCGGTGGGAGTGTCCTCCCTCCCGCGTCAGGTGGTAACCACCACTGCTGACAGCAGAGTCGTCACGGGTAAAATGGACGCCATTGGACATCAGCCAGTCGATGCTTTTGGGTCCGTGTTCGACCACCAGCCGGACGGTATCCTCATCACAGAGCCCTGCGCCGGCATCAAGGGTATCTGCGACGTGGGAGGAGAGGGTATCCCCCTCATCCAGTACTGCCGAGATACCACCCTGGGCGTAATAGGTGCTGCCCTCTTCAATCTCTCGCTTGGAGATGACCGCAACTTTCAGGTCTTCTCGCAGCCGCAGGGCCAGGCTGAGTCCGGCAGCGCCGCTGCCAATGATCAATACGTCGTGGAGGTGATCTTTAGTCATATTTGCGGGGCGGGGTGGATACAGTGATAATGCGCACTTAAATCAGACTGCATCCTAGCGCAAATCGATGGTTCATTGAACCAGCTCAATAAAGTATGGGATCGCACGAACTAATTCATCCTATGGTTGTCAATGAGACTGAGCGTATGGAAGCGCGAGTCACGAGGAGGGGAAAGCCCGGATGGGCGAGCGGCAAGTCGATCAGGAACTGGTCATCCGTGTACAGCAGGGCGACAAAAAGGCTTTCGATGTGTTGGTGCTCAAGTACCAGCAGAAGATTGCCAATCTGGTCTCCCGTTACATCCGGGACTCCCACGAGGTGTTGGACGTCACACAGGAGGCCTTTATCAAGGCCTACAGGGCGCTTCCCCGGTTCCGTGGCGAGAGTGCCTTCTACACCTGGTTGTACCGCATTGCTATCAATACGGCTAAGAATTACCTTGTAGCCCAGGGTCGGCGCCCACCCTCGTGGGATGTGGAACCCGAAACGGCGGAACAATTGGATGAAGGTTCGCGTCTTAAGGAGTATGGGACGCCAGAGAACCATGTGTTGACTGAAGAGATCACCACGACGGTACAGCATGCGATTGATGCCTTGCCGGAGGATCTGCGCACAGCCATCATTCTGCGTGAGCTTGAAGGAATGAGTTATGAAGAGATTGCCGAGGCCATGTCCTGTCCAGTCGGCACAGTGCGCTCCCGGATATTCCGGGCTCGCGAGGCGATCGATAAACGTTTAAAACCCTTGATTAACCCATAATAAGTGGTTACGGCAATGACAGAAAAAGAGCGCGAAAAACTGTCCGCATTGACGGATGATGAACTATCCGCCTTTGAAATTCCCGGTGCGGTAAAAGAGCTTATCCACAGTGAGGATCAACAAGCTTCCTGGAGTCGTTACCATCTGATTGGTGATGTGATGCGTCAGGAAGCAGGTCCGGCTGTGATGCCAAACCTGGCAGCTTCAATCAGGCAACGTCTGGAAGATGAGCCTGTAGTGCTCGCTCCGGGTAATATGAGTCGCAGATGGGTTAAACCCGTTGCCGGCGCGGCCATTGCTGCTTCAGTGGCGCTGATGGCCGTGACAGTAGCGCCGCAGTTTATCAACCCGGAGCAGGGTGGAACTTCCCTGCCGCAGGTTGCGGTAAATCAATCATCCAATGAGCGTACCTATGCCAGCCAGAAGGGTACACGTTGGGAGTTGCTGGCCAAACCTGAAGTTGAATCCCGTCTGAACAGTTATCTGGTTAATCACCAGGGATATGCCCCAGCCGGCAACATGAAAGGAATCATGCCGTATGCGACTTTCGTAAGTTATGACGGGGCACGGTGATTGCTTCATGAAGGGTTTGGGATGTCGTTTTCCTTGTCTCTCCCGGCCCGCCGGGATCTCCTCTTTTCTACGGTCTGGCATGACGGCATTTTGCGGATTTGCGCTCTTTCTGCTCCTCTTTGCCGGTTCAGTCACGGCATCAGACGATGAAAATGTAGCGCGCCAGTGGCTGGAGCGCATGATGGAGGCTGTCAGGGTTCTCGAATATCAAGGGACATTCATCTATCTGCATGACAATCAACTGGAGACAATGCGCATCATCCATGCGATAAGCGACGGTCTGCCCCATGAACGATTGATCTCGCTCAATGGTGCACCCCGTGAAGTGATACGTGATCGGGACTCTGTTACTTGTGTCATGCCGGAATCGCAACAGGTCTCTATCGACAAGCGGCCGCCAACGAATAAATTCATCGACCTGCTACCTGAGAATCTGGAGCAACTCTCATTGAGCTATGCATTCCGTACGCTTGGTGAGACAAGAGTCGCTGATCGTCAGGCCAAGGTCGTGGCGATCATCCCGCGAGACGGTTTTCGTTACGGTTACCGCTTCTATCTGGATCAGGAAAGTGCACTTCCACTTAAGTCCGACCTCATGAATGAAGAGGGGGAGGCGGTGGAACAGACGATGTTTACCGAACTGGAAGTGGGTACTGCTGAGTTGGGTGTTGTCGTGCACAAAGGTGCCCGCAAAACTGTCGATGCAAAATCAAATACGCCTGAAAGAACCACAAGCAGTGTCGCAAACTGGTCGTTCCGCAAATTACCGGCCGGTTTTACCCTTAGCGTACAGGATCTGCTGCCCAACTCAACGGATGGCGAGATGGTCGAACATTATGTATTAAGCGACGGTCTTGCCTCTCTCTCGGTGTTTATCGAGCCGATTGGTCAGACCACTGCCCTGGAGGGCGTTTCACACTTGGGCGCAATCAATGCATGGGGTGGACAGGTGGATGACCATCAGGTTACTGCCGTAGGTGAAGTACCTGCTGTGACTCTACTCAGCGTGGTGAAATCCATGCATCGAACTCAAAAGACCACTCGTGCCGAATGATTGAGGAAAATGCAACCGTGGTCTCCTGCGAGGGCGATCACGCAGTGGTGGAAACCAGGCAAAAGGCAGCTTGTGGTTCCTGCCACTCTGCAGACAGTTGCGGCACTTCCGTGATCTCCGGGCTCTTCAAGCGCAAACACAATCAATTGCGGGTTCTTAATGCTGTTGGAGCAAAACCCGGGGAACGAGTCGTTATTGGCCTGCAGGAGAGGGCGCTGGTGAACGCGTCGCTTGTTGCTTACCTGTTGCCCCTGTTTTTTATGATCTCATTCGCCTTTGCCGGGCAGGAGTTGATGGGGCTGTACTTCCAACCCGCAGGGGAACTCATCGCTATTTTATGTGGTCTATTGGGACTGATTCTTGGATTGTTTCTAACACAGTGGTATGCCCGGAGGAAAAAACGCGACAGCGCCTTCCAAGCTGCCATTCTCCGACAGGAATCGAACAGTCCAGTACATTTTTAGGCGAAAGGGTCGGAATCAAAGTTGGTGGGCGTCCAAAATTGAATGTCTTGTTACTTTGATCAAATTTGACTCCGACCCCCTACAAATTCGCGTATCCCGGCTATGCAAGGAGTTAGTTTATGAAATCCCTTACCCCCCCCCTGATGCAGTGGACGGTTCTTGTCCTGGTTGCTCTGCTGAGCATCCCGGCACAGGCACAACTGCCGGACTTTACAGACCTTGCGACGGAGAATGCGCCATCGGTAGTCAATATCAGCACTCACCAGCAGCAGAACATCCGTCAGCAGATGCGCCGATTCAACATCCCGGAGATCCCCGATGACAACCCTTTTGGTGAATTGTTGAAGAGATTTCTCGATGAACATGGAAATCTGCAAGAGGACGAGGTGGAGAAACAGTCTCTCGGTTCAGGTTTCATTATTTCTCCCGATGGTTATATTCTCACCAACAACCATGTCGTTGCGGAAGCGGACGAAATCATCGTCCGGATGCACAATCGGCGTGAATATGTCGCCAGACTAATTGGCACGGACGAGCGCAGTGACGTGGCACTGATCAAGATCGAAGCCACTGATCTTCCTGTTGTGAAGGTCGGCAGTTCAAAAGAGTTGAAAGTTGGTGAATGGGTATTGGCCATCGGCTCTCCTTTTGGCTTCGACCATTCGGTTACCGCCGGTATCGTCAGTGCAAAAGGGCGAAGCCTGCCGAGTGAGAACTATGTGCCCTTCATTCAAACCGATGTTGCCATCAATCCAGGCAATTCCGGCGGTCCGCTCTTCAATCTCAAGGGCGAAGTGGTTGGGGTGAACTCTCAGATCTACAGCCGTTCCGGTGGGTTCATGGGTCTCTCTTTTGCAATTCCCATCGATGTGGCGATGAATGTGGCGGATCAATTGAAGACCCGTGGCCATGTGAGTCGTGGTTGGCTTGGAGTGCTGATTCAGGATGTCACGGCCGAACTTGCCGAAAGTTTCCACATGTCCCGTCCGCGTGGCGCCTTGGTTGCCAGAGTGTTGCCAGACAGTCCTTCCTCCCAAGCGGGCCTGCAAGTGGGTGACGTAATACTCAAGTATAATGGCACCGGACTGCGCAGCTCGTCAGAATTGCCGCCGCTGGTCGGTAGCAGCCGTGTCGATCGTCCCGCACGGCTGGAGATATTGCGCGGCGGAAAGAATATCATTGTCATGGTCAATATAGGTGAGTTGCCGCCTGAGGAGGGTGTCCAACCGGCCCAGCAGGTGAAACCCAAAGTTGTGAAAAACCGGCTTGGCGTGACTGTCTCTGATCTTACCGAAGAGCATCTCAGTCAGTTTGCGCTAGCAGCAGGTCAGGGTGTAATGGTCGATTCGGTGACGGGCAATGAGGCGCATGAGGCAGGCGTCAGGGAAGGTGATGTCATCATGATGTTGAATAACACTAATGTTGAGAATGCGAAGCAGTTCGGGCAGCTGATCAAAAGGTTGCCTGGCGGCAAGACGGTCGCCTTGCTTGTACACCGTACCTCTGGTCCCATGTTCCTGGCTCTGCGTGTCCCGGAGGAATGACACCACTAAAACTGTTCTATCGTGATGGTTGTCACCTATGTGAAGACATGCTGGAACAACTACAGCAACTTCAGAGGGAGCAGATGTTCCCGCTGGAGTTGGTCGATATAGACCGCGATCCTGCGATGCAGTCCAGATATAACGACATTGTGCCGGTGCTCGAAAATGGTGATGGAATCCGGTTGAGTGAATATTTTCTCGATGAAGCCGGACTGCGGCGCTATTTGCAGGGAGGCTGATTTGGTATAGTTGTCGCCTTTTGCGGTATCTGCGCTCACCTGGGCTGGTTTCAGGAACGGAGGTTCCTATTCACTGGCCCGGATATCATCAACATCCATGACTGATTTGCGACACATACGGAATTTTTCCATCATCGCCCATATTGATCACGGCAAATCCACGATTGCTGATCGTTTTATACAAGTGTGCGGTGGTCTGAGCGAACGCGAAATGGAATCGCAAGTGCTTGATTCCATGGATCTGGAGCGGGAACGGGGCATCACCATCAAGGCCCAGAGCGTCACGCTGGACTATACGGCGAAGGATGGTGAGACCTACCAACTCAACTTTATCGATACCCCTGGTCATGTGGATTTCTCATACGAGGTTTCCCGTTCCCTGGCAGCCTGCGAAGGGGCTCTGCTGGTGGTCGATGCCGCGCAGGGGGTAGAAGCCCAGAGCGTGGCCAACTGCTATACAGCCATCGAACAGGGCCTCGAAGTGATGCCGGTACTGAACAAGATCGACCTGCCCTCGGCGGAACCGGAGCGGGTGATCAACGAGATCGAAGAGATCATCGGCATCGATGCGTCCGAAGCCATTAACGTCAGTGCCAAGACCGGTCTGGGCATCAATGAACTGCTGGATGATCTGGTCAATAGGATTCCTCCACCGGAAGGCGATTTGGATGCTCCGCTGCAGGCACTGATCATTGACTCCTGGTTTGACCCCTATGTAGGGGTTATCTCTCTGATCCGGGTGGTCAATGGTTCCATCAAACCCAAGGACAAGATGTTTATTATGTCCACGGAGCGGACCTATCAAGTGGAAAAAGTGGGTGTTTTTACGCCTAAGCGGCTCGACAAAACCGTGTTGGGCACCGGTGAGGTAGGTTATCTCATCGCCGGGATCAAAGAGATCGATGCGGCGCCGGTGGGTGACACGATCACTCTGGAAAACCGCAAGGCCGAAGCGCCGTTGTCGGGCTTTGAAGAGATAAGACCCAGGGTCTTTTCCGGCCTCTATCCTGTCAGCTCAGATGATTACGAGAATCTTCGTGATGCGTTACAGAAGCTGCGCCTGAATGATGCTGCGCTGCACTATGAACCCGAAACCTCCCAGGCATTAGGATTTGGCTTTCGCTGTGGTTTTCTCGGCATGCTGCATATGGAGATCGTTCAGGAGCGTCTGGAACGCGAGTATGACCTTGATCTGATCACAACCGCACCTTCCGTCATCTACGAGGTATTGCTCAACAATGGCGAATTGATACGCATTGAAAATCCGGCCAAACTACCGGATCCGATGAAGATCGATGAGGTTCGTGAACCAATCATCAGCGCCACCATCCTGGTGCCTCAGGATCATCTGGGTGCCGTGATCACCCTCTGCATAGAGAAACGGGGTGTGCAAAAATCGATGCAATATCTCGGTGGACAGGTTTCGGTCAATTATGAGCTGCCATTGAACGAGGTGGTGCTCGATTTCTTCGACCGTTTGAAATCGGTGAGCCGGGGTTATGCGTCTTTTGAATATGAGTTCAAACGCTTTCAAGCGGCGCCACTCGTTAAACTCGATATTCTGATCAATAGCGAGAAGGTGGATGCGCTTTCGCTGATTGTTCACAAAGACCAATCCCAGACCAGAGGCCGAGAATTGACCTCAAAGATGAAAGAACTCATCCCCAGACAGATGTTCGAGGTGGCGATTCAGGCCGCTATAGGCAGTAAAATCATTGCCCGTACCACTGTCAAGGCGTTACGGAAAAATGTTACCGCCAAGTGTTATGGTGGCGATATTACCCGTAAACGCAAGCTGTTGGAAAAGCAGAAGGCGGGCAAGAAACGCATGAAACAGGTAGGACGGGTGGAGATCCCTCAGGATGCCTTCCTTGCTGTGCTGCAGGTGGGAAAAGATAATTGATTGCAGGTTTCAGTAAGAAATCTGCATCTCTCCATAACTAATAATCAGGAACTCCTTCGTAACCATGAATTTTGATTTCCCTGCTTTTTTGGTGTTGGCAAGTGCTGTCACTGGTGGAATATGGCTGATTGACGTGCTTTTCTTTGCTCCTGCAAGAAAGCGACGTCACGTAGCAGATGCTTCAGCACTAGAGACCAGAAGCGAACCGCTGATGGTTGAGTATGCCCGCTCGTTCTTTCCTGTGATTTTCGCTGTTTTGATCCTGCGATCTTTTTTGGTGGAGCCCTTCCGCATCCCATCAGGCTCCATGATGCCGACTCTGCTGGTGGGTGACTTTATCCTGGTCAATAAGTTTGCATATGGAATACGCCTGCCGGTATTGAATAAAAAGGTTATCGACCTGGGTTCACCGGAGCGGGGGGACGTGGTGGTATTTCGCTATCCCAAAAACCCCGCTATCGACTACATCAAGCGGGTCGTGGCAGTCCCCGGAGATACCATCTATTATCGGATGAAGACCTTATACATCAATGGAAAACCCATGTCGCAGACACCCGTCGGAGTCTATTCCGGCTCCGGTGGCGGAGCGCGGGAGACCGGATCTATGAAATCGGTGGAGAACCTTGCCGGCGTTGAGCATGCGATTCTGGCGCATCCGATGGCTGGAGACTTTGCCATGGGCTGCAATGTATTGATTCGGGGCCCTATTACCATACCTGAGGGCCACTACTTCGCAATGGGCGACAACCGAGACAACAGTAATGACAGTCGCTGTTGGGGACTGGTGCCGGATCAGAACCTTGTCGGAAAGGCCTTCGGAATCTGGATGAACTGGGATTCCATGAAAGAGGGCTTCCCACCAATTGCCTGGGAGAGGATTGGCAGAGGAATCGACTAAGACGCCAAAGATTCGTTCCCGGTTTAATCGATATTTATTCTGTCTCCCCATAAAGATACTGAGGTTTGAAATACATGCTTTCCATTAAAAAACAACATGGGCTGTCTGGCATCGGTTGGCTGTTTGTCCTCAGTTTGATTGGATTCTTTGTGCTCATGGGGTTAAAGATGGCGCCGGTATATATGGAGCATTACACGATAAAAACTGCTCTTGAGTCATTGGAGCGTGAACCGTTCATCGGTCAGAAACCCGTCTCAGCAATACGCAAGATGTTTATGCGGCGTCTGGATATCAACTATGTCACCAACATCAAGAAAGATCACATCAAAATCAAGCGCTCAGGCGGCAGTACTACCATTGATGTAAATTATGAAGTACGTGAACATCTTTTTGCCAACCTGGATGTGGTAATGACATTCAATGAATCTGTCATGCTGAACGCCAATTGAGACCTTCAATTGACAGCCTCTGCAGATCGTTAGGCTACTCCTTCAGTGATATAACGCTTATTGAGCAGGCACTCACTCATCGAAGCGCCGGCGGTCTCAACAATGAAAGATTTGAGTTTCTGGGTGATGCGATACTGGGTTTCGTTATCGCGGATGTGCTTTTCCAACATTTCGGGCATGCCAGTGAAGGCCAATTGAGTCGTTTACGTTCAAGTCTGGTAAAGCGGGATACGCTGGCAATCATCGCCCGGCAACATCAGGTTGGCGACTATCTTCATCTCGGGTCAGGCGAATTACGCAGTGGTGGCCAATCAAGAGATTCCATCCTGGCCGATGCAGTGGAAGCCATTATTGCCGCCGTCTATCTTGACGGTGGTTATGGTTCCAGTCGAAAAGTGGTTTTGGACCTCTTTGAGGAACGTCTTGAGAAGATAGATCTTACAGCACAGCAGAAAGACCCAAAGACCCGCCTGCAGGAATTTTTACAGGCCAGAAAACAGGGCCTGCCAAGCTATGAAGTCGTATCGATCAGCGGTGATCCTCACGACCAGAATTTTAAGATTCGATGCCGGATTGCTGAGACTGGCCATGAAACCCTGGGTGAAGGTTCCAGTCGGCGTCGAGCGGAACAGGATGCAGCACAGCAGATGCTGCAGGGACTGAAAGATGCCTGACAGTAACAATCGTTGTGGTTATACAGCCATCGTGGGGCGTCCCAATGTGGGAAAATCCACGCTGATGAATCGAATCATTGGCCTCAAGCTGGCTATTACCTCCCACAAAGCACAGACAACCCGGCATAGTATCCTGGGTATCAAGACCCTGGATGGTGGGCAGGTCGTGTATGTGGATACGCCAGGCATTCATGAGCGGGCCGATCATGCGATGAATCGCTACCTCAACCGTACGGCAAAGACCGCACTGACGGATGTGGATGTCATCATATTTGTTGTCGAAGCACTGCGCTGGACAAGCGAGGACAACAAAGTTTTGAAGATGTTGCAAGAGTGCTCCATGCCGGTCATTCTTGCCATCAATAAGATCGATACAATAAAGCAAAAAGAAGAACTTTTGCCCTATCTTGCTGAAATGGCAGAGCGTTATGCTTTTGCAGAAGTCATTCCAATCTCAGCAAAAAACGGAAACAATGTTGAGGCGCTTGAATCACGAGTCCTGGAAACTCTACCCCCCGGAGATAATTTTTTCCCTGAATATCAAATAACCGACAGGCCGGAAAAATTCTTCGCTGCTGAGATGGTGCGCGAGCAGATTACCCGACGCTATGCAAAAGAGCTTCCCTATGCTGTCTCCGTCGAAATTGAGCGTTTCGAAGAGGATAACGGACTCTACCGAATCAGCGCTGTGGTGTGGGTGGAAAAACCGGGACAGAAAGCAATAATAATTGGCAAAAACGGGGCAGCGCTAAAAAGTGCGGCTACCCAGGCCAGAAAGGCGATGGAAAGCTTTTTTGACTGCAAGGTCTATCTGGAGGTTTGGGTCAAAGTGAAGCGAAGTTGGTCCAGTGACGAGTCGGCGCTGGTACGCCTTGGTTATGGAGATTAGGGCCTCGGAAAATTTAAAACATCCGAATATTGCGCTGGATTGTTGTTCAGATTCAAGGCGCAGCAAGGGGCGCATAGCTTGCTATGTAACCCTTGCTGCAACGCAGAAGCTGGGCGACAAGACAAGCAAGAGCGGATAATTTATTTTTCCGAGGTCCTTAGCTCGGATTTTTCACCTTGTCTGCACTGGAACTTCAGCCCTGCTTTGTTATCCACCGGCGTAACTATCGTAACAGCAGTCTTCTGTTGGAGTTGTTCACTCCTCAGGATGGACGCTTTGCCGCTATTGCCAAAGGCGTAAAATCCGGGCGTTCGTCCAGGAGCGCACTATTGCAACCTTTCAGACCACTGCTGGTCGGCGTCAGTGGACGGGGTGAGATAAAGACACTGCGACAGGCAGAGGCTGAGGGAAACGTATACACACTTGCCCGTAAGGCACTCTATTGCGGTTTCTATCTGAATGAACTGCTGATGCGCTTGCTGGAACGCAATGATCCTCATCCCACACTCTTTTTACACTACATCAATGCTCTGCAAGCACTGAGTGAAAGCCCCTCTCTGGAGGATACGCTACGCAGTTTCGAGGTTTCTCTGTTAAGGGAGACCGGTTATGAATTGCTGCTTGACCACGAGGCGGAAAACGGCGAAGCGGTGCAACCGGATGGCCTCTACGATTATCATATCGAACATGGTCCCATAAGGGCGGTTGTGAAAGCGGATACCGAAAATCATAATGTTATACATGGCAGTACGCTGATTAGTTTGCAACAAGGACTCCAGTTGACTTCGCAGGCCAGGAGAGAGGCACGCGGGCTGATGAGGCGTATTCTGGCGTTTTATCTTGGAGGCAAGCCTTTAAAAAGCCGTGAGCTGTTTCGTGGACCGAACTAGTGTTCGCACAGAAACCATAGCTTACTACGAAGAACACGATATATTTTGTTTTGAAAAACAGGAAAAGAGATGAGCGACAGACAAGAGATTCTGCTGGGCGTCAATATCGATCATGTGGCTACGCTGCGCCAAGCACGGGGAACCCGCTATCCGGAACCTGTCCAGGCTGCGCTGGTTGCAGAACAGGCAGGGGCGGATGTGATCACGCTGCACCTGCGGGAGGACCGGCGTCACATCCAGGATCGCGATGTGGAGATGTTGGCGGATATTCTACAGACCCGCATGAATCTCGAAATGGCTGCAACTTCTGAAATGGCCGCCATCGCTTCCAGGTTTCGTCCTCATGATTGCTGCCTTGTACCTGAAAAAAGAGAGGAGCTCACCACTGAAGGGGGTTTGGATGTTGCTGGCAACCTCGAATATATGCGGGATTACTGTGAGGAACTCCGGGATGCAGGCGTTCGGGTCTCCCTTTTCATCGATGCAGACCGGGAACAACTGGATGCCGCTGCGGAGGTTGGTGCTCCTGTGGTTGAGATCCATACCGGACACTACGCAGATGCTCCGTTGGGCCGGTCCCGGGATGAAGCCCTCGAAAAGATCATTCATGCAGTGGAGTATGGCAACCAGATCGGTCTGCTGGTCAATGCGGGCCACGGACTCGACTACCACAACGTCCAGCCAATTTTACAGATCGGTGGCATTCGTGAACTGAATATAGGCCACTCGATCATCTGCCGGGCAGTTTTCACCGGACTCGATTCCGCTGTGCGAGAAATGAAAGACCTGCTCAACAAGTGAGTCTTCGACCTCGTGAAAGATTTTGGGACATCCCAGTCCCCAAAATCGACTCGGCCTTCGACAGCCTGTTTGTGCCCCGGCCGTCCCGG
>JAESPE010000049.1 GCA_016756835.1 gamma proteobacterium endosymbiont of Lamellibrachia anaximandri
GGATGCCTACTTTGCTTCCCCTCTGGCGCAAGGCACGCCGGGTAAGCAGTGCGGCCTCGCGGCTACCGGGGACTACCAGCCTTCGCTTCGCTCTCCATGGCTGGCAGCGTTCGCGAAAACCGAGCAGACCACCCAGCTGACCGCCGGTAATATGGTCGGTAACCACTTGGGTACCGTATGCAGTGGTAAACGCCAGATCCCGCTGCTCCGGATCACCATTGCTGTTCTGGGCTGACAGCGTCGCCGCCTGAGTATCCATCACCAGCGCCTGTCCCTTGCCGATAAAGACATTCATGGAGCCGTTGCGCTGTTCGAGTACCTGTATGTCGACCAGTTTTGATAACTCATCGAGCATATGATCACGCTGATCCAGCAGATCATTCGGCAGCGCTGAGAGTCCACTGTTGGAGGCGTTTGCCACCTGCACATTGAGTTCTGCGATGGATGTAGCCAGGCGATTGACCTCATCGACCGCAAAATCGAGTTGATCGTTCAGGCGGCTGCGCACCGCTTCGATCTCGCCATCGATATAGTGAAACCGATCCACCAGTGATTCAGCTTCCGCCAATACCAGTTGGCGTGCCGGGACTGCTGAAGGATCATCAGCCAGCCCCTGGACGGCATCAAAAAAGTCCTGCATGGCCGGCCCCATGCCGAGCGCCGAATCGGCCACCAGATTGTCCAGTCGCAGTGCGGAGTTGTAGTAGACACCAAGCTCTTCCGTGGCGGACTGACTGCGCCTGACCGAAGTAGAGAGAAAGTTATCGTACTGACGGTCGATACCGGTCAGCTGGACACCTGAACCGTTCCACCCGGTTGTGTTATAGCCGGTATTGCGGGTCGCAAAATCCACCTGCTGACGGCTGTAGCCCTCAGTATTGACGTTGGCGATGTTGTGGCCAACGGTATTCAACGCCTGCTGATTACTCAGCAGGGCAGAAACACCAATCGACAGAATACCGCTCATCTCATTAACCTCACATCCGCCGGAATTCCAGACGGAAACACTCGAAACCTTATATCGGCTTGTGGACTGACTCCTTGAGTCCCGCCACCGCCTGCTTCATTTCACTACCTTGCATAACCCGCATGATCTTCTCGGCATAAGCCGGATCTGTGGCATAACCCGCCTGCTGCAGCGCACCGAAATAGGCTTGGCTATCGTTGGTATTCCCCAACGCCTCTGCATAACGGGGGCTTTTCCGCAGAAAGGCCACATAATCCTGAAAACTCTCATCAAAGGAGTCATAGGCCCGGAATGACTCGCGGCGTTTTACCGCCACGCCATCGACATACTCCAGGGTCTCGACCCTGACCCGGTCACCGTCCCAACGCTGATCCGCCTTGATACCAAAAAGATTGTGGCTGCTGCGGCCATCGCCAGCCTGCATCACATGACCTCCCCAGCCCGACTCCAATGCCGCCTGGGCCAGCAGGGCCTGCGGCTCCAGTCCCAGTGAGGCCGCCGCATCCGCCGCCGGTTGCCACAAACCCTGCACGAAGGATTCGGGAGAATCGATATCGAGGGCAATTTCCGGGGTTACCGGGGTCTGCTGCAACTCAACAGGCGACGGAGCAAGAGACTTCAGCTGCTGCAGAGGCACTGCAGCCACGGTCGTACTGTTGCGATAGAGATCAAGGCTGAAATCGGCCTCTCCCTGCGCCGGGGCACCTAACTGCTGCTTGAGCATCTTGCCGATCCCCAGTCCACCACTCTCCGCCATATGCACCGAGAGTTGCTGGTCATACATCTCCTGGTAAAACTTAGTGCGCTCACTGTCGAACAGCCCGTCACCAAAGCTGGCCTGCCGCATCTGCTTCACCATCATCTGCACAAACAGGGATTCAAACTGACTCGCCACTCTGTCCAGAGAGCCCGCCTGGTCCTCGCGGGCCTGATGTTTCAGATCAGCCAATCCCTGAAAGTCGGTGTAGATGCTGGGGTTCACCTGCATGATCAGATCACCAGCAGTTCAGCACGCAAGGCACCAGCCTCTTTCAGCGCTTCAAGGATGGCCACCAGATCACTGGGGGCCGCCCCCACTTCATTGACCGCACGCACCACCTCATCCAGGGAGACGCCGGGGTCGAAGAGAAACATATGGTTGGCCTCTTCGGCCACCTCCACATCGCTTTGGGGGACTACCGCAGTCTGCCCCCCAGAGAAGGCGCCGGGTTGGGAGACCTCGGCATTCTCACTGATGCTGACCACCAGGTTGCCGTGGGAGACAGCTGCGGGATAGACCCGTACCTGACTGTTGATCACCACGGTGCCGGTGCGGGAGTTGATGATGACCTTTGCCGGTGCACTGCCCGGTCTCACCTGCAACTCCTCCAGCATGGCGATAAAACTCACCTTCTGTCCCGGATCCATGGGGGCATTGACCCGGATCGAGGTGGCATCCAAAGGTTTCGCGGTACCGGGACCTATGGCCAGATTAATCGACTCCGCCACCCGCATCGCGGTGGTAAAATCACCGTCATTGAGATTGAGGGTGATGCTGCGTCCCTTACCGAAATGATTCACCACCTCGCGCTCCACCGTGGCGCCATTGGGGATGCGCCCGGCACTGGGAATATTAACCGTGACTTTCGAGCCATCCTGTCCGGAAGCGGACAGGCCACCCACCACCAGATTGCCCTGCGCCAAGGCATAGTTGCGGCCATCCGCACCTTTCAGCGGCGTCATCAACAGGGTACCGCCACGCAGACTCTGGGCATTACCCAGGGATGAAACCGTGACGTCGACCTCCTGACCGATCTTGCTGAAAGGGGGCAGATTGCCGTGCACGATAACTGCCGCCGCATTCTTGGGTTTGATCTTGACCCCCGGCGGGATCTGCACCCCAAACTGGGTCAACATATTACGCAAACTATTGAGGGTATAGGGCGAGTCGGTGTCCTTGTCACCGGTACCATTCAATCCCACCACCAGGCCGTAGCCGATCAGCTGATTGAGGCGGACTCCCGAGATGGAGGTGAGATCCTTGATTCGTTCGGCAGCTACTGGAGTGGCAATCAACCCTGCCGCAGCTATCAGCAGCAGGGTTCCATTGCGGAATAAAGTTCTTTGCAGGGTCATTTTACTCACCACATCGATTAGAAGGGCATCAGTGCGCTATTGAAGAAACGCGCCAGCCAGCCCATTGAACTGGTATCCGCGAGGGCGCCGTCACCCACGTAGATAATGGTCGGGTCGGCTATACGGGTCGACTCGACGGTATTCTCCGGCGTGATATCCATCGGACGCACGATGCCGGAGAGGCGGATATATTCGTTTCCCTGATTGATGCCGATGCGTTTTTCGCCCCGGACCATCAGATTACGATTGGGCAATACCTCGATCACGGTCACCGTGATATTGCCGGTCAACGCATTACTCTGGGATGAACTGCCCTCTCCCTTGAAGTCGTTGGCGGAAGAGGTACCGAAAGCCAATGAGTTGTTATCATTGCTGGCTAACGGAATGATGCCCGGCGCACTGAACTGAAGCGTGGAGCCTAAGATCGTGGGATTGCCGATTTCATTCTTCGTACTCTTCTTGGCGTTGGTCTTGGCCGATTTATTGGCAGAGGTGTTTTCTGACAGCGTTATCGTCAAGAGATCGCCGACCCGGCGCGCGCGCAAATCCTCGAACCATGAAACCTCATGACCATTTTGAAAGATGGAGCCGTTACCCTGGGGCATTGGCGGCGGCGCCACCGGGCGCACCGGTGCATAGTTGATATCCCGCACCGGTCCCTGGGTCTGGCAACCGGAAAGCAGCAACAGACCCAGCAACAGCGGCATCAATCGAAAGAGAAGCACTTTCATCGTCTCACTCACCTTTAAAGCTGGTTGCTCACATAGGCCAGCATTTCATCAGTCGTGGAGATCGCCTTAGAGTTCATCTCATAGGCCCGCTGGGTCTCGATCATGTTCACCAACTCCTCCACTACATTGACATTGGAACTCTCCAGCGCACCCTGAATGAGAGTGCCGGTACTGTCGGTGCCGGGTACCGCAGTATTGACGCCACCGCTGGCGTTCGTTTCACGGAACAGGTTGTCACCGATAGGGGCCAGGCCCTGGGGATTGGCAAAGTATGCCAGTTCGATCTGCCCGATCTGGGTTGGCGTGGTATTGCCTGACTGAAGTGCGGATACCACGCCATCGGAGCCCACCGTAATGCTGGTGGCATCAGTTGGCACAGTCATCGCCGGTTGCAGTTCGTAACCGTTCGTCGTCACCACCACACCATCTGCCGTGAGGCTGAAGGTACCGTCCCGGCTGTAGACGATGCTGCCATCCGGATGCAGGAGTTGGAAATAGCCCTTGCCCTGAACGGCCATATCCAGCGAATTGCCGGTCTGCACGATATTGCCCTGGCTATGCTGCTTCTGGGTCGCCACGACCCTGACGCCGGTGCCGACCATCAGACCTGAAGGCAGTTCGGTGGTCTCGGATGACTGAGCGCCCACCTGACGAAAATTCTGATAGATCAGGTCATTGAAGACCGCGCGATCCCGTTTGAAGCCGGTAGTATTGACATTGGCCAGATTGTTGGAGATCACAGACATATTCGTCTGCTGCGCATCCAGGCCGGTTTTTGCTATCCAGAGTGAGGGATACATGGTTGGTTCCTCGCTTCCCGTAAATTCAGTTTCAATCTGAAAGATGCAATTTCCTTGCCAGCTTTAGTTATGTCAGGGAGATAAGACGACGTTTGCAGAGGATGCGGTGTAGGCCGGTTCAAGCGCAGCGGAACCGGCACTGGTTCGGTAGACTCGACAATGCCTGATCCGCTGCGCTTGATCAGGCCTACGCCTCCTTATCAAAACAAAAAAGGCGCCGCGGTATGACATTTAATACCGCGGCGCCTCAGATTGTTGTGGTGGGATCAACTCATGCGCAGTAACGCAGAACTGGCGCTGTCCATCTCCTCGGCAGTCTTCATCATCTTGACCTGCATCTCGAACTTACGTCCCAGCTCAATCATGTTTACCAGCGCATCGGCCACGTTGACGTTGCCGCTTTCGATACCACCAGACACCAGCTCGATGTTTGCATCAGGCGGCAATTCCGCCGGTTCACTCAGATGCAACAAACCATCTTCACCCTTTATCAGATCTTCTGAGGGCGAACTCACCAGCTTGATTCGGTCCACGATCGCCAGGGCCTCAGGCGTCGCCCCTTCCGGCAGGATGGTGATTGTACCGTCGTTGCCGATCTCGATCTTTTCGTGGGGCGGCAAGGCAATCGGCCCGCCATTGCCGATCACCGGCAAATCTTCGCCGTTTGTGAGAATGCCGTTGGCATCAACCTTCAGATCACCACGCCGGGTATAGGCTTCAGTACCATCCGGTGCCTGCACTGCGATATAGCCTTCACCCTTTATCGCCACATCCATGTCGTTGCCGGTAGACTGAACACTGCCTCTGGTGAAGTCGATGGCAGATCGCTCATCCATGGCGTAGACACGGCTTGGATGACCGGGACCAAATACCGGCATACTGCGGAACTGATTCAGATCCGCCATGAATCCCGGCGTATTGACGTTAGCCAGATTGTGGGAGTTGCTGGCCTGGGCCAGCATCGTCTCCTTGGCCCCACTCATGGCGACAAACAACATACGATCCATGATCTGCTCCTATTATCGGATATTGATCACTGTCTGGGTGATGGCATCCGAGGTGGTGATCACTTGGGCGTTTGCCTGGAAATTACGCTGCGCGGTAATCAGGTTGACCAACTGCTGGGCAATATCCACATTGGAGTTCTCCAGTGCACCGGACTGGATAACACCGATACCGGCAGAACCAGCCTCACCCAACTGCGCATCGCCTGAGGCAAAGGATTCCACCCAACTGGTATCACCAACCTGCCGCAGTCCCTGCTCGTTATTGAAGTGGGCCAGCGCCACCTTGCCCAAGGCCTCTGAACGACCGTTGGTAAAACGGGCAAAAACCACGCCATTAGCGTCTACATCCACCCCACTCAGGGTGCCCGAAGTGAAGCCGTTCTGGGTCAGTTCGTTCACTGCAAAGCCGGCACCAAACTGGGTGGCATTACTGTAATTGAAGGTCATACCGGTAATCGGCGCCGCACCCACCGCAGGGGTGAATGCACTCATGGTCACCTGCCCGGTGGCGTCCACATCCCCGGCACCGGATATCAGCAGGCCGCTGGTATCGAAACGGAGATCCGCTTCAGGACTGCCATCCAATGCCGGAACATTGACACTGTCTACGAAGGTATAGGCACTCCACTGGTTGGGGTTTGCCGCCTCCTTAACGTAATACATGGACATCGTATGGGATGCACCCAGGGAGTCGTAGATGGTGGTTGCAGTGGAGTGGTTGTAACTACCTGCGAGCGGCGGAAAGACTGCCGCATTGAAGGGCGTACCCGGAACCGGCTCTGCAGCATCCAGGTTGACCGTGGAGATCAAGGCACTGGTAGCTCCCGGGTCACCGGAAACCACCGGCAGATTCAGATCAGTGGTGGTGCCGGTATTGAACAGCGTCCCGGCAGGATCCACCGGGGGAAATACCTGCAGCCTGGCTTGGGTATGGTTCACCACATATCCGTCACGATCCACGCTGAATGAGCCCGCCCGGGTGAAACTCCGATCACCGTTTTCACTCTGCGTGACAAAGAAACCTTCACCATTAAGGGCGAGATCCAGATTATTCGCGGTGAAATCGATACTGCCCTGTCCAAACTGCTGGGACACACCTGTCACACGCACGCCACTGCCGGACACCGTGCTGCTCACATCACTGAGGGAGTTGGCGTAGATGTCGGCAAACTCGGCACGTGACTCCTTGAAACCTACCGTACTGGCGTTAGCGATATTGTTGCCGGTCACCTCCAGATCAGTGGAGGCGGCATCCAGTCCACTCAATGCAATTCGAAATGCCATGCTGTTTCTCCTTTAAAGGAATATCTGTTGTAACTGTTCAGAAAATCTGGGCCACATTGCTCAGGGAGATCTGCCCAAGCCCCTGGATGTTCAGGCCGATGCCATTGGTTCCCCCCAGATTGACGCTGTCGACCTTGGCGTTGAGGTAGACATAGGGGGAGAGCTCCGCATCATCCACCGTTGCATGGGCGGTAATATCGTAGACGCCTTCCGGCATGTAGTTTCCTCTATCGTCATAACCATCCCAGCTGAAGTTGATCTGTCCAGCAGACTGGGACCCAAGCTCAAGTTCCCGCACAAGTGCGCCGGAGGCGTCGGTCACCCGTACCGTAAGATCAGAGGCTGAAGAGGGCAGCTCAGTGACACCCTTGACGCTGCCGCCATTGGAGAGCCAGCCGCTGTTGGTGGCGACGAGTACATCATGACCCACCAGGTTGGCCGCCTGCAGCGCCTGACCTGAAGTCAGATCCGCACTCAGGCCAGCGAAGGCGCTGTTCAGATCCTCGACGCCCGAAACAACGGAGAACTGCGAGATCTGCGTTGCCAGCTGCGAGTTATCCATCGGCTTGGTGGGATCCTGATGATTAAGCTCGGTAATCATCAGGTTGAGAAAATCGTCCATCCCCAGCTCATTGCTGTTGTTGGCCGACTCCTGGGTCGTCAAGCCCAGGCCAGAGTAGATATCGTTGTCGGTTGAGATCGTAGTCATCGTAAACTCCTTACTGGCCCATGCGGATTGTGGCGATGAGCATCTGCTTGGCGGCGCTGGCCACCTCGACATTGCTCTGATAGGAACGGGAAGCGGATATCATATTCGCCATCTCCTCCACCATATTGACGTTGGGACGGAAGATATAACCCTCCTCATCGGCCATGGAGTGGTTCGGCGCATACTCCTTTATTAAGGGCGCTTTGCTCTCGACCACCCCGGCCATCTTCACGCCAACCGCCGGATTTTCACCACCCATATCATCAAATACCGCTTTGAAAACCGGCTGACGGGCCTTATAGGTTTCACCGATACTGCTGCTGACACTATCGGCATTGGCCATGTTGCTGGCCACCAGATTCAGCCGCAGACTCTGTGCACTCATGCCTGAGGCGGCGGTATCAAAAACCTTGAACATGGACATGACTATTCACCTCTAATGGCTGACCGCAGGCCACTCACCTTGCCGTTGAGAAAACGCAGACTCGCCTGGTACTCCACTGAATTTGAAGCAAACGCGGCGTGCTCCTGCTCCGTATCCACTGTATTGCCATCCAGAGAAGGCTGAGTAGGGGAACGATAGAGCATCTGCGTCGGCGGAATCAGACCGTTATCTGTCTGAATGTGCTTGGCGTTGGTGGTCTGCATACGCACCGGCCCCTGCATCTCACCTGCCAGCACCTTGTGGAAATCGAAATCCCGCGCTTTAAAACCAGGGGTGTCGGCATTCGCCAGATTGCCGGCGATCACCTCGGCACGGCGGGCACGCAACTGCAGGGCCTGTGGATGGATCCCCAATGCGTCGTCGAAATTCATGAGCGGCTCCGTAGAAAACTGTTCACAACAGAAACAGCAGATATCGTGCCAACTCTATTCTTGATCGCACAATTGCTCAACGTAGGAGCGGCGCCTCGCCGCGATCAGGCCGTGGGCTTCGCGGCGAGGCGCCGCTCCTACGAAACCATAAACCAGATTACGTTGAAAATAGGAAAAGCGGCAAACATCCGCCGCAGGGTGGCAAGGGTTGCCGGAATGGGTCAGTTCGATTTCAAGCGGTATGCAATGGCACCACCCACCATCTGCATCTCAAAACGATCGGTAATCTGCGTAAGAGATTCAGTAGAGCCCAGAAAGAGATAGCCACCGGGATTGAGGGACTGTGCCATGCGCTCCACAATCTTTTTCTTGAGGTCTGAGGAGAAATAGATCAGCACATTGCGGCAAAAAATAGTGTCGAATCGTCCCAGTGACGCATAATTGCCGTTGAGGTTGAACTCCCTGAACCTGACACGTTGACGAATCTCCGGCTTGACCTCCAGACAACTGTTATTTTCTCTGGGTATGAAATAGCGTTGTTGCTGCTGAGCATCCAGTCCCCGATTGATGGACAAACCGCAGTAGATGCCCTGCCTTGCCTCTTCGAGCACTCTGCTGGAGATGTCTGTCGCCAGGATCTCGACCCCCCGATTACGGCGGCCTGGAGACTTTTTCCAGTAGTCCTGCACGGCCATACTGAGAGTATAGGGTTCCTGTCCACTCGAACAGGCAGCGGACCAGATTCTGACCGGACATCCGCCCTTTTGATTGAGCTCAGGTAATATCTTTTCGCGCAGCATGCTGAAATGCCCCGGATCACGAAACCAGAAGGTCTCGTTGGTGGTCATCGCATCGATCACCCGAACCCTCAGTCCTCTCTGGCCCGGCGCCTTGAGCCGTTTGAGCAGCTCGCCCAGGGAACCCACCTCAAACTCCGCCATCAAGCCGTTCAAGCGGCTGGCAACCAGATACTCTTTGCCGTCACCCAACAGAATACCGCAAGCCTCTTGCAGAAAGGTCTGAAAGGCCAGATAGTCACGAGAGTCGATAGACGCTTTCAATGCGATATCCCGCATCCTTCAGCCCGCTTTTGCTACCTTTAAAACCTGGAGACGTTCACCAACCATCGCCATCAACTCATCAGGTACAAATTTAGCTAGAAAATGGTCTGCACCGACACGTTGCACCATCGACTCGTTGAATACCCCACTCAGAGAGGAGTGCAGCACAACATGAAGTGCGGCCAGCTTCGGATCCTGCCTGATTGCCGTCACCAGCGCATATCCGTCCATCTTCGGCATCTCGATATCTGAGATAACCATCGCCAGACGGTCGGTAATCTCTCCCGGTTCCTCTGACCAGATCTGCAACTGTTGCAGTGCCTCTCTGCCATCTTTCTTGAGCACACATTCGATGCCGATCTGATCCAATACCCGCTTGATCTGCTTACGCGCCACCACCGAATCATCCACTACCAGGATCTGCTTCTGCAGATCAAATCCGGAGTTTTCCACCTCGCTACTGGCCTCCTCCTCAATTTGGAGAACCTCACTCAGTACTTTTTCCACATCGATGATTTCAACCAATTCATCATCCACCCGGGTGACGGCGGTCATGTAGCTTCCCCTGCCAAGACCCACCGGCGGAGGCAGGATATCCTCCCAGTTCATATTCACAATCCGATCAACGGAGCCGACCAGAAAACCGAGCTGACGGCGATTGTATTCGGTCATGATCACAAAATACTCTTTCGGGTCGCCCATCATCGGGCCGCCGATAGCATGTCCGAGATCCATTACTGATATATTCTCACCCCGCAGATTTGCCACCCCCCGAATGACAGGATTCGCGCCAGGCACTTCAGTCAGCGGCGGGCAATGCACAACCTCTTTAACCTTGAATACGTTGATGCCAAAACGTTGACGCCCGCCCAGGCGAAACATCAACATCTCCAGCCGATTCTGCCCCGCCATCTGGGTTCTGAGGTCAACACCATTCAATACACCCGCCATATTACCTCCTGAATCAAACTCTCGGGAATTTCGTGATTATCCTTCTATCTAGAGTGGCGGCTGCGGCTGCAATATCTTTAGTTTGGCAGGTCAAACCAGTGACAGTGCAGGTTTCGTAGGCTTGAAGATGCCTATAGCCTCTTTGATAATAACGGCACGATTGTTGCTTTATTTTTATTGGAACAGCAAACAACCCGGACTTAAGATGAAAACAATACCCAGCGACAATATTTTTAGATGGAGCACATTGACGCTACTGACCTTCCTGCTCTTGAGCTTCAGCCAGGCAAGCCTTGCGTCCATAGATCCAAAGCAGCAGTCACATGCATCCATCCAGGGAGCCGTGCGAACTTTTTTACTGCATCAGACGAAAGAACTACCACAAAAGATCACCATCGAAGTGGCAAGACTGGACCACCGTTTAAGGCTTTCCCTCTGCGGCGAAGACCTGGAAACCTTCAATCCGCCAAGCGCAAAAAAACAGGGCAAGACCACGGTTGGAGTACGCTGCGCCAAACCAAAGCCCTGGACACTCTACGTCTCAGCCAACATTGGTGTCACCGGCAGAATAGTGGCGGCAAAACGGGATATGGCCCGGGGTCAGGCCATCACCCTCGACGACGTAGTGCTGGTGGAGAGAGATCTCAACCACCAGCTGCGCGGACATTTCGATTCTCTGGATCAGGTGGTAGGCAGAACACTCAAACGCTCAATTCGCCGCGACCGGGTTGTCACACCCAATCTGCTGGTTGTAAATAAGACGATAAAACGGGGTGAGGAGGTCACTATCCTGGCCGGAAGCGGGTCCATCCAGGTGCGGGTGAAGGGAAGGGCGCTGTCCAATGGCAATCCCGGTGACCTGATCAAGGTGCAGAATCTTGCTTCGAAAAAGAAGCTGGAGGTTCGTATCCTCTCCGCCGGACTCGTTAAGGCCGATTGATGCTTGATATCTTTAATTCCTGACTAACGGAATAAAACAACAAATCATTGCTAAAGTATTCAGGAAACCTGCCGTTGAGGGTTCTAGGGAAACACTGAACGGAGTATGGTGATAACACAGTCGTGTCACACCCACATCCGCTCGGTATTTCTCCAGTAATGGTCTAACCAAAGGTGAATCATGGCAATCGAGATCAACAGTCTATCCAGAGGCGCACTGCAAAACGCAGTCGAGAGTACTTCTGCCAACCGGACATCAGCTTCCTCCACTGGCGGTAGCCGGAGTGCAGCCACCGCCCAGGGTGATAGCGTCAGTCTGACCCGTTCGGCAAGCCAGCTACAGTCACTGGAGCAAGAAATTTCTCAGATGCCGGTGGTCGATGCTCAACGAGTGGAGAGTGTGCAGCGCGCTATGGCAACCGGCAGTTTTGTTATCGATCCTGAAAATTCGGCCGAGAATCTGCTATTCATGGAGCGCGCACTTCCGTAACCCGGGAGTGAAATCAAGGTGAACAATCCCACCAGCCTCCAGGAGGAATTTACTGCGCTCCTACAGTCGGAGATCGATGAGAGTCAGCGTCTGCTGGATATATTGCTGCGGGAGCACAAGCTGTTGCAGGGGGCATCCTCCGCCCCCCTTGAACAACTCACTGCTGAGAAACAGCAGCAGATGGCAGTGTTGGAAGCTGCCGTGGTAAAACATAATCGATTGTTGCTACGTCTCGATCTGCAGCCCAACCGGGAGGGGAGTGAACAGTTATTGCAACAACTTTCCGAAGCTGATTCGGCTCGTCAGTTGTGGGAAGAGTTTGAACAATTGATTGAAACCTGCCAGAAGCAGAATGAGGTCAACGGCGATATTCTCAGCCTCAACCAACGGCAGGTCAGCCAAGCCATCGATATCCTGCGCGGTGTCACCACGGGTCAGAAGACCTATGGTCCGTCAGGGGAGTCACGTCCCGACAACCACTCAAACTCGTTCGGCAAGGCCTGATCGGACTCTATGAGGCGCCGCTCCTACTCAATTTCTATATACAACTCTTGCAGCCGGGGCAGGTCTTCGGGACGGTCAAGATCCCAAAGCACGGGTAGTTCCTCCCACTGCCAGCCAAGCTCATCCAAACACTGCCGGGTCGCTTCTGCTACTGTCTCACTACCCCAGGATATGCCCTGAAACAGGCATTCAGCGCTGCGTCGCAGCCCCAACAGAACGTAGCCCCCATCCTCTGCCGGAATCAGCACCGCATCTGAACCATGCCTGAGCGACTGTAGTGCCTGATCCATTATCACGGAGGTCAGGGCCGGGCAATCGACGCCGATCAACACGATATACGCACGATGCTGTAACGCCTGAGCAGCGGCATAGGCCATCCGTGCACCAAGATCCTCACCCTGCTGTTGATGGAGAGGGATATCGAATTCACTGTGGAAGCGTTGCAGTCGAGGATGCCCGGTATCTGGGGCGCACCAGAGTTCGATTGGGGCGACCTGATGCTCAGACAAATTATTGACCAAACGCTCCAACAGACGCTGATAGAGAGCAGTGGCGTTCTCCTCCCCCAAAGCTGGAATCAGACGGGTCTTCACCTCTCCAGGCCGGGGTGCCTTGGCAAACAACAGAATCCCCCCATCGGGGTGCAGGTACTCCGGCACCATTTAATCCAGGGCGCCACCACAACTACTGCCCTGCCCGGCGGTACAGCCGTAACAGTGCTCGGCCACCTGAATCGGCCAACCATCGATATCGTGGTTGATCAGATCCCGCAACCTGGGGCGTTTCACCTCGCCACTCTCCAGCTGCATGTCGAGCATCTGGTTGAAGTCGCAGTCGTAGACACGGCCCTGCCAGTCGACGCTGATCAGATGGCGGCACATGACCGACTCAATATTGGCAGGCTGGTGGGCATCCCGGAGCAGTTGCAGGTAACTCTGAAACTCTCCCTTCGATTGCAAAAGGCTGCCGAAACGGTTGATCGGCATGTTGGTGATGGTGAGCAACTGATTGAAAATGATGTTGAAACGCTCAACCAGCTGTCGCTTGTAGTCAGTCTCCAAGGGACCTTGAGGGGGTGGCAGCGAGGCTCCCTGCGGATTGTAGACCAGATTGAGAAGCAAGCTGTTGCCTGTCATGCCGTAACCAAGCCCATTCAGCCGCTGCAAAGCACGGATACTGGCATCATAGGAACCCTTGCCGCGCTGGGCATCGACATTCTCCTCCAGGTAGCAAGGCAGTGAGGCCACCACCTCGACCCGGTGATAGGCAAGAAAGTCTGCCAGCTGCTCTTGCCCCTCCTCCTCCAGCACCGTCAGATTGCAGCGGTCGATCACATGCACGCCCATCCCTGTCGCCTCTTCCACCAGATAGCGAAAGTTGGGATTGAGCTCAGGGGCGCCGCCGGTCAGATCCAGCGCCTTCATCCGATGCTTGCGCAGAAAGGCCAGGACATCTTCAATCGTCTCGCGGGACATCTCTTCGGTACGATTGGGTCCCGCATTCACATGGCAGTGGACACAGGAGAGATTGCAACGTAGTCCAAGATTGACCTGCAGGGTCTCCAGACGGCCCCGCTGCAGCGAGGGAAAACTGGTAGGTTTGAGAAGATGGGAGGTATCGAGCATCGGTTCGTCGTTTGATCGGCTGGTGGAGATGGAATTTCATCAGGGCAGCAATGATACAGCAACCCTTTCATATGTACGCATTTCAACGACTCACGGATTCAATCTGTATATATGTCAGTAAAATGACAAAATCCTGTAGAAAATGCCGACGAAACCCGCACTCCATCACAATAAAGCGGGAACCAATATCACACTAATGAATCAGAATACTTGAAAGTGATTTAGTAAATGCTAATATACTAACCAATGAGCAACAATTATTGAGGATTATGTCATGTTACCTATCTTATTTGGCCTTATTGCCGCCACCATCTTCGGGCTTTTCGCCGTAATGACCTATGGCGTGGAGAACATTATCTACTACCCCTGGGTTGAAATCGTCTTCTGGTCCTTGATCGCAATAGGGGCAAGCGTCACCGCTCTCGGTGAGTTCAACCGGTGTTTGCCCTGCAGACTCAAGGAACAATTCAAGGCCCAATGGCTTGAGACACTCTGCCGGAAAACACCTTGCGCCGGGTGACGCAAAAATGACCAACCTTCGTGAGGCTGAGTCGCTCAGACTCCGCCGCCATCACCTGATCCACTGCATCTGCTCACGAATACACCCTAAAGGTGTAGGGGGGATCAAGCGTAGCGGATCCACCCCCCAAGCCGGGACAAAGCCGAATGGTCAGAACCTTCGGGCGACTGTATAATTCACCGCCCAGTCCCAGTAGCTCAGTAGGATAGAGCGCCTCCCTCCTAAGGAGGAAGTCAGGGGTTCGAATCCTCTCTGGGACGCCATATTTATCAAGCATTCTTAGCTTGAACCCCCACCAAAGAATTCCTTATTGGCACACTCCTGGCACAGTGAGGTTTCTCTAATAGAGGGACGTAATAGAGGGACGCACCACGTTTTCCGTGCCACCACTTCTGGTACTTGATGACCAGGTGTAGTAACCGCAACCTGATCACGGAAAACGTGGTGCGCCCCCTATTTATTCTTTAGGACAAGAGTGATTTGACTTCCATGCCTGGCAGGAATACGGTTTTTTTATACCTTAGACAGTGTACGCGAGCTGAAACGGTTGAGCACATAGAACCACGGGTCATACTCCACCGAGAAAACCGCTGGTCTGCCGAAGGGTGGGAGAGACGTCTTAAATAGAAAAGGGAAGGAATGAGAGATGAAGAGACTTGCTGTACTACTGTCGCTGATTTTTGTCGCAACCGTAGCCCTCGCCGAGAAGCCTAAGCCAGTCACGATTCAGGAATCGGTGGCCTTGAATGTGAATCTGCAGGGGACGCCAAGGGTCGAAATCAAGAATACGACTCCTATCCCGGTGGCATTGAAGATGCCGCCTGACGCAGACGTCTTGATGTTCTCAGGATCGTGCAACGCGCCTTGCTACGACAAATGGGAAGAAATCGGTTGGGAGAACGCTACTGATAGCAAAGTGCTCGTCCTCACCGACATGGTTTTCACTAATGGATCCTGGTCAGAAAACCCCAGCAAAAGACTGAGGGCAAGCGTTCTCGTACTCGCCTACCAGGGATGCACCCTCGAAGAGCCTGGCTGCATCAAATTCCAAATTCATGTCTCAGTGCCTAGGGCGGACACGCGGTCGCTACATCTACAGACCGGGCTGAGAGTCTATCCCGGAGATTATCTCGCAATTGCTCTGTTTGAAGGAGCCTACCAGAGTTCGGTATCAGCGATCGGAAGGCTTGAGGACTTCTAGGCTCCGAAGAATAGGGGACGCACCACGTTTTCCGTTCCACTTCTGGTACATAGATGATCAGGTGTAGTACGACCTGATCACGGAAAGCGTTGCGCGTCCCTTATTGTTCTTGCTTCGCTCTCCATGGCGCGCAGCGGTTGTTCGCGCTGGCGCTATTTGTTAAATCATTTTTCATAGTGATAGCGACATGAAATAATTGTAAGTTGATTGTCGTCGGTCACGTATACCAGCCGATTACTCTCATCAATACGACGAGACCAAAAACCAGATAAATTTTCCTTCAGTGGCTCAGGCTTGCCGATGCCTTCAAATGGAGTTCTCTGGGTATCGGAGATTAGTTTATTAATACGTTTCAGCGTTTTTTTATCCTGACTTTGCCAGTATATGTAATCCCCCCAAGCTTCTTTTGTCCATGCCAATATTTCAATCATCAACCAGCCCATGATTTTCAATTTTACCTGAGCGATATTGCGCGATGGACTTTGCCAGATGCGCTGCATTGGCTGGACTCCTTAACAGGTGCACCGTTTCCATTAGAGCGTTGAAGTGATCGAGAGACATGACAACCGCATCTTCAGCATCTCTACGTGAGATAACAGTGCAATCAGAATCTTCAACCACTTGATCTAATACGCTTTTTAGTCTATTTCTGGCGTCTGAAAAGTTAACAACTCTCATAGAATGCTCCTGCATTTGTACGATATATAGAACAAGTATAACTTGTCTGTTTAGTTGTGCAAGTACAGAATGTGTTCTTTGTTAATATTTAACATCCTTGCCCCCCATGGCCCTTCCCGTGACTGTTCATCTTTTACATGGGAAAACGTGGTGCGTCCCCTATTGATACAGTAGGATAGAGCGCCTCCCTCCTAAGGAGGAAGTCAGGGGTTAGAATCCCCTCTGGGACGCCATTAATAATTCCGGGAGGCGCTTTTCGATGATAAAAAAACGCATCGAAGCTCTTGTCTTGTCAGCTCTGCTGCTGATGCTTTCCCTCCCGATCCAATCCGCCACGCTTGTTGGACGGGTCTTTGCCGTACAGAACAGCAACCAGATCACAGTCTCCACCGACGACGGTAAATTCCGGAATGTCATTCTCATGGGTGTCGCTGTGCCCGACAGAGGTTCCAGCGCAGGCAGAAACACCAAACGGCAGTTGCACTCCCTGCTTGCGGGCCAAGTCGTCACTATCGAATATCGAACGCTTAACCCTCTCGGGGTCATCATTGGAACTGTTTATCGCGGTGGAGCGGACATGAATCTGCGTTTGATTCAGTCGGGATTGGCGCGCGCAAAGAGTGAGAAGGGACTGAATCGCGAGATGCTCAACCACTACCGAACTGCAGAGCAGCAGGCCAGACAACGGCGTCTGGGGCTCTGGCAGCGCTGAATTTTAGTGTAGGAGCAGCGCTTCGCCGCGATTACTCCGTAGATGGCAAATCGCGGCGAGGCGCCGCTCCTACGAACATTTCGCGGCAAGCTGCGGGGAACTAAACTTATTTCTCACTTCCTCTAAGCCGCCCAAGGGTCTCGGACAGCGCATCTTCAAGGGCTTTGAAAGCTTTCAGCTGGGCGGCCTGATAGTGTGTCGCCGGGGTTCCCACCAACTCCAGCCTCGCCTCAAAATAGGCAACATCGGCCTCCAGGGAGACCGGATTCAGGTCGATCCAGGATGATCTCTTTTTAGACTTCTTTTTCGCCATATCTCTATCATTCAGCCGTCGCCGTCGACCAACCCTGTCGAATCTGATCCCTGTGCTAACATCGTATTAAACAATATAGAATAAAACCAACACGACTTTGTGAACATTCACGACCTTGTGATCATTTCTAACACGCTTTCGGTATGAGCATGCCTGCGCTGCTGGATCTTTTAAAATCCTCCTCCGCCTATTACGGTGGCAATGCCGCATTTATTGAAGAACTCTACGAACGTTTTCTGCAGGATCCAAACAGTGTACCTGAAGATTGGCGACACCACTTTGATCTGTTGAAACCGTCATCCTCAAGTGAGGTGGCACACCGGCCCATCCAGGCACATTTTCTGAGATTGGCCAGGGAGCGGCCCCTGGCAGGAAGATCCTCTCAGGCATGCCTCTCCCCCGCCGCCGCTGAACAACAGGCCGCTGTGCTGCGTCTGATCAACGGCTACCGCGTGCGCGGCCATCAGAATGCCAATCTGGATCCTCTGCAACTGCGGGGTCCGGAGTATGTGCCCGACCTGGATCCCGCCTTCCTCCAACTCGACAACATCGGCGACGAAGCCATCTTCAACACCGGTTCCCTCGCTGCCCCTGAACGTTTGCCTTTTCGTAAAATCATCGACCTGCTGCAGCGGGTTTACTGCGGCAGCATCGGTGCTGAATATATGCACATGACCGATACGGTACAGAAACGGTGGATTCAGGAGCGCATCGAAAACCTCAGCAATCAGTCATCCATGCAGATCGATGACAAACTTTGGCTGCTGACGCTGCTGACTGCGGCTGAAGGGATCGAAAAGTATCTGCACTCCCGCTATGTCGGACAGAAAAGATTCTCGCTGGAGGGTGGCGAGAGCCTGATCCCGCTGCTGGACGAACTGATCCAGCACGCCGGAAATAATGGTATTGGAGAGATGGTCATCGGCATGGCCCACCGTGGCCGCCTCAACGTTCTGACCAACATCCTCGGTAAACCGCCCCAGGAGATCTTTGCCGAATTCGAGGGTCGGGTCGAGGCCGATCTGCAGCGCCGTTCCGGTGACGTCAAGTACCACATGGGGTTCTCCACCGATATCGACACGCCTGGCGGTATCGTACACGTCGCTCTCGGTTTCAACCCCTCCCATCTGGAGATCATCAATCCGGTCATCGAGGGTTCGGTGCGCGCACGTCAGCGACGGCGCGGCGACCTTACCGGCGAACAGGTGCTGCCGGTGCTGATCCACGGTGATTCCGCTTTTGCCGGTCAGGGGGTGGTGATGGAGACCCTCAACCTCTCCCAGACCCGTGGTTTCACCACCGGCGGCACAATCCATATCATCATCAACAATCAGATCGGTTTTACCACCAGCAACCCGCTGGATACCCGCTCAACCACCTACTGTACCGATGTGGCGAAGATGGTTCAGGCACCTATCTTTCACGTCAATGGCGACGATCCGGAGGCAGTACTGTTTGTCACACGCCTTGCACTCGATTTCCGTTTCCGTTTCAACAAGGACGTCCTGATCGACATGGTCTGCTACCGCCGCCACGGCCATAACGAGGCAGACGAACCCTCGGTGACCCAACCGGAGATGTACAAAAAAATCCGCCGTCATCCCACCGTGCGGGCTCGCTATACGGAACATCTGATCGCCGACTCCGTCATATCGCCAGAGCAGGCACAGGCCATGGTGGAGAACTATCGCAGCTCCCTGGAACAGGGCCGCGTGGTCTCACGGCCAGTGATCTGCGCCCTGAAAAATATCTTTCATGTGGACTGGCATCCATTTGGCAAAACCGATTGGGACCACCCCACAAAGACACACATTTCGCCTGAGTGTTTTGGAAACCTCTCCGGGCAACTGCTGCGGATCCCTGGAGATTTTGAATTGCACCCCAGACTGGAGAAGATCTGGGCGGAAAGGCGCCGCATGGCCAGTGGCGATCAGCTCGTCGATTGGGGCTTTGGTGAAACCCTCGCCTACGCCTCACTGCTCACCGAAGGCTGCCCCGTCCGTCTCTCAGGGCAGGATGTAGGGCGTGGCACCTTCTTCCACCGTCATGCCGCGCTGCACAATCAGGTCAACGGTGAACCCTATATCCCATTACAAAACCTGCAGGAGAATCAGGCCAACTTTCTCGTCACCGACTCCCTGCTCTCCGAAGAGGCCGTGCTGGGGTACGAATACGGTTACGCCAGCGCCGAACCCAATGCACTCACCCTCTGGGAAGCGCAGTTCGGCGACTTTGCCAACGGCGCCCAAGTCGTCATAGACCAGTTCATCTCGTCCGCCGGCGAAAAATGGGGATTGATGTGCGGACTGGTGATGCTGCTGCCGCACGGCTATGAAGGTCAGGGGGCGGAACACTCTTCCGCCCGGCTCGAACGCTATCTGCAACTCTGCGCCAACCACAACATCCAAGTCTGTGTACCCACCACTCCCGCCCAGGTCTTCCACATGCTGCGGCGGCAGATCCTGCGTCCTCTGCGCCGACCACTGATCGTTTTGACACCCAAAAGTCTGCTGCGTCACCGTCTGGCCACCTCTCCCATTCAGGCATTCACCGAGGGCTGTTTCGAACCGGTTATCGGTGAGGCCGACAAGTTGAACTCTGATGAGGTGGTCCGCATCGTGATGTGCAGCGGCAAGGTCTACTATGAACTGCTGGAGGCGCGCCGCGCCCGTTCATTGGGGGACGTGGCCATCGTTCGTATCGAACAGCTCTATCCGTTTCCGCTTGAGTATTTCAACAAGGCTATCGCCCCCTTCCCACAAGCCAGGGACCTCATCTGGTGCCAGGAAGAGCCGCAGAACCAAGGTGCATGGGATCAGATAAAACACCGTTTCCGCACCCATCTCCAGGCGGGCAAGAGACTCTATTATGTAGGCCGTGAAACCGCAGCGGCGCCAGCCGTCGGCTATCGTCCACTGCATATAAAACAGCAGGAGACCCTGATTGATGAGGCACTCAGCGGCAGGATCAATCCAGACATGAACCAGAGGAGCCTGTCTAACTTGGGTTGAGGCGCGGACCTACCATCGTCACAAGCTGCTCCGACCCATGACAACGACGGAAACAGACAACCGATGAGCATAGAACTTCGCGTACCCGAACTCCCGGAGTCAGTGGCGGATGCCACTATCCTGACCTGGCACAAAAAAGCCGGTGACCGTGTCAGCAGAGACGAAACCCTGCTCGACCTGGAGACCGACAAGGTGGTGCTCGAAGTGCCGGCACCAATAGATGGCATATTGAAAGAGATCCGTTTCAATGCCGGCGACACCGTACAGACGGATGATGTGCTGGGCATCGTGGAAGCCGGTGCAACACCTTCAGCCAGGAAGGGAGAGACCGAATCGAAAGCAGAACCGATGCCGGTGCTGACACCCGCTGTACGCCGTCTGGTCAAGGAGAACGGGATCGACCCGGGCCTTATCAAAGGCAGCGGCAAGAACGGCCGTATCCTCAAGGCCGATGTGGAGGCATATATTCGGGAGCGGACGCCCCCACCGGCGACGGAAAACAAAAAACCACCGATGCAGTCATCTACCCCCCTTCTCTCCATTCCCGGCGGAGAGCGACCGGAACAGCGGGCACCCATGACCCGTCTGCGGAAAAGGGTGGCAGAACGCCTGCTACAAGCCCAGCAGAATGCAGCCATCCTCACCACTTTCAACGAAGTCGATCTGCACGATATAAAACTGCTGCGCAGTCAATACCGCGAAACCTTTGAATCACAGCACGATGTGCGGCTCGGTTATATGTCCTTCTTTGTCAAGGCATCTGTCGAGGCACTCAAACGTTTTCCGGTAGTCAACGCTTCAGTGGATGAAAACGACATCATCTACCACGGCTACTTCGACATCGGCATTGCGGTCTCTTCACCCCGCGGCCTGGTGGTGCCAATCCTTCGGGACGCCGATCAACTCAGTTTTGCCGAAATAGAGCAACAGATCCGCCACTTTGGTGAGAAAGCGATGGAAGGGACCCTGAGTTATGAAGAACTCACCGGAGGAACATTCTCAATCACCAACGGCGGTGTTTTCGGCTCCATGCTCTCCACACCAATCATCAACCCCCCCCAAAGCGCAATCCTGGGCATGCATGCCATTCAGGATAGGCCGGTTGTGGAAAACGGCGAAATCGTCATCCGCCCGATGATGTATCTCGCGCTCTCCTACGACCACAGAATCATCGACGGCAAGGATGCCGTGCAGTTTTTGCTCAATATCAAAGAGAATCTGGAGGAGCCGGCACGGCTGATGTTGCAGGTGTAGGCGGAAACAGAAACCAATCAGGGTGCGCACAATGCCGAACGGGGATGCAAGTACACGCGCTCTGATGTACCTTACTCTCACGAACAACTATCCCAATCAATCAAAATAGGGTTCTATCAATGACGCTGATCCGCCAGGATGACTTTATCGACAGCATCGCTGATGCCCTGCAGTTCATCTCCTACTACCATCCGACAGACTTCCTCAAGGCGATGGGTAAAGCCTGGGAACGGGAACAATCTCCCGCCGCCAAGGACGCGATGGCGCAGATCCTGGTCAACTCCCGCATGTGTGCCGAAGGAAAGCGTCCCATCTGCCAGGATACCGGCATGGTGGTGGTGTTTCTTAAAGTAGGAATGGATGTCCGTTGGGATAGCAGCATCTCCATCACTGAAATGGTTGATGAAGGTGTTCGCCGCGCCTACTCTCATCCCGACAACGTATTGCGGGCTTCAATGGTAACCGACCCTGCCGGGGCACGCCTAAACACCAAAGACAACACACCCGCCATCGTCCATACCGAACTGGTTCCCGGTGACCGCATCGAGGTCAAGATCGCCTCCAAGGGTGGCGGCTCTGAAAACAAGACCCGTTTCGCCATCCTCAACCCATCGGCTTCACTGGTGGAGTGGGTATTGGAACAGATCCCGCAAATGGGCGCTGGCTGGTGCCCTCCCGGCATGCTGGGTATAGGTATCGGGGGCTCCGCCGAAAAGGCCATGCTGATGGCGAAAGAGTCGTTGATGGGACCGATCGACATCCACGAACTCAAGGCCCGCGGCGCAACGAACACCGTCGAATCCCTGCGGCTGGAGCTTTACGAAAAGATCAATGCATTGGGTATCGGCGCGCAGGGACTGGGTGGGCTGACCACTGTGCTCGACGTCAAGATCAGCGACTTCCCCACCCACGCCACTTCCCTGCCCGTGGCGATCATCCCCAACTGTGCCGCCACACGTCATGCAGAGTTTACCCTGGATGGCTCCGGCCCTGCCGTTCTTACTCCGCCTCAGCCGGACGATTGGCCCGCCGTTACCTGGGAGGCCTCGGACGACGCCCGGCGCGTCGACCTGAACAGTCTCACCAAAGAGGATATTGCAGCCTGGCAACCCGGAGATCGCATTCTTCTGTCGGGTAAGTTGTTGACCGGCCGGGATGCCGCGCATAAACGCATTGCCGATCTGCTGCAAAAAGGCGAACCCCTGCCCAAAGGCGTCGACTTTCACAACCGTTTCATCTACTACGTTGGTCCAGTCGACCCTGTGCGTGACGAAGTCGTCGGACCAGCGGGGCCCACCACAGCCAGCCGCATGGACAAGTTCAGCGAGATGATGTTGGGCCAAACGGGCCTCATCGGCATGGTAGGCAAGTCTGAGCGTGGCCCCAGCGGCATCGAGGCGATCAAACACCACAAGGCGGTCTACCTGATGGCCGTTGGTGGAGCGGCCTATCTCGTCTCCAAGGCAATACGCGCCTCCCGCATCATCGCTTTCGAAGAGCTGGGCATGGAGGCGATCCGTGAGTTCGAGGTCGTCGACTTCCCTGTTACCGTCGCCGTTGACAGCCTGGGCAACTCAGTACACGAGACCGGCCCCGCCGAGTGGCGCAGCCGAATCGCTGATATCCCTGTTATTATCGAATGACGGGTGTCATATGATTCGTTTGAGCCATATCATTAAACGACATCTGCCCAAGCGTTAGAATGATGGGTTCAGCGCTAAAAATAACTTTACACCTTGATGGAGGATTTCGCCGTGGCAACAAAGAAAAAAGCAAAACCCACCAAACGGAAAAAGATAAGAAACGACGTCTACGAAAAAGAGCTTTTCAGACTACAACTTGAACTGGTCAAGCTGCAGGAGTGGATCAAATTCACCGGACTCAAAGTTGTGGTGATCTTTGAGGGCCGCGACGCAGCAGGTAAAGGGGGGGTCATCAAGCGCATCAACCAGCACCTGAATCCCCGCATCAGCCGTGTCGTTGCCCTACCGGCACCCACCGAGCGAGAAACCACACAGTGGTATTTCCAACGCTATGTGCCACACCTGCCGGCGGCGGGAGAGATGGTGCTGTTCGACCGCAGCTGGTACAACCGCGCCGGCGTTGAGCGGGTCATGGGATTCTGCAGCGAGGAGGAGTATCACGAATTCCTGCGCTCCTGTCCGGAGTTCGAACGCATGCTGGTGCGCTCCGGCATCATCGTACTCAAATACTGGTTCTCGGTAGCCGATGAAGAGCAGGAGCGCCGTTTCCAGAGCCGTCTGGAAGAGCCTCACAAACGCTGGAAACTGAGTCCGATGGATCTGGAGTCACGCAAACGCTGGGTCGAATACTCCAAGGCGAAGGACACCATGTTCGCCCATACCGATATCAAACAGGCACCCTGGTATGTGGTCAACTCTGACATCAAGAAGCATGCCCGGCTCAACTGCATCTCCCACCTGTTGAGCATGGTCCCCTATGAGGATCTGACCCCTGAGATGATCGTGTTGCCGGAACGCGTTGACAGCCGGGGATATATCCGGCCACCGCTGTCCGACCAGACCTTCGTACCCGACATCTGTATTGTATGAGCTATACAGCCTTCCGCATCCATCGCAGCGAGGCCGGAGAGCACTCCGCTGCGCTGGAACAGCGGGAGCTGACCGATCCAGCCAAAGGTGAGATCCTCATCCGCACCCGTTTCTCCAGCGTCAACTACAAGGACGCGCTGGCGGGAACGGGAAGCGGAAGGATCCTGCGTGATTTCCCACTCACCGGCGGCATCGACAGTTGCGGCGACGTGCTTCAGTCCCGTGACGCTCGATTCAAAGAGGGGGATCAGGTCATTGTCACCGGCTACGGCCTCTCTTTTACTCATGACGGTGGATACGCGGAATATCTCAGGGTTCCCGCCGACTGGGCAGTGCCGTTGCCGGATAATCTTGGCCCCTATCAGGCCATGGCCCTCGGCACCGCCGGATTTACCGCAGCTCTGGCCCTCCACCGCATGGAGAGCAACGGGCAGCAGCCGGAGATGGGGCCCATCCTGGTCACGGGGGCAACCGGCGGGGTGGGCAGCCTTGCGGTCAATCTGTTCCACGGCGCCGGTTACGAGGTGACTGCAGTCACCGGCAAGGACGACCAACACGAATATCTCAAGCTTATCGGCGCAAGCCAGGTGCTCTCCCGGGAAGCGTTACCGCTCGGCAGACATCCACTGGAAAAGGGACTCTGGGGAGGTGCTGTGGACAATGTCGGCGGCGAGACCCTGGCGGGACTGACCCGAACAGTCAATCCCTGGGGCAGTATCGCTGCCATCGGGTTGGCAGCCGGTATCGAATTGAACACCACCGTTATGCCTTTCATCCTGCGAGGCGTCAGCCTGCTCGGCATCAACTCCGCCGATTGCCCCCATGCCCTGCGCAGCAAGATCTGGCAGCGGCTCGCCACCGACCTGCATCCAAAACATCTTGACGACATCGTCGACCGGGTCATCCATCTGGAGCAGTTGCCTGAAGTGTTTGAAGAGATGCTGAAAGGAGAGGTACGTGGCCGCATCCTGGTACAGACGATGGTGGATTAAGTCGACCCGCCGGTTCATGCGTTATGAGATGAATAGACCTTTTTTTCTCCGCTGGCCGGAGAGATGAAACTCAGGTAACTCGCCTTCAACCATAGATCCTCTCCCGACTGCGCCTTACCATACAGCCGGTCGCCAACCACCGGAAATCCAATCGCGGCAAGATGGCGGCGAATCTGGTGCTTGCGGCCGGTTTCGATGGCGACATCCAACAGCGACCGGCCTGACTCGGGGTCGAATTCCAGTCGGTTGATCCGGCTGATGGCGGTACGTCCGTCCAGTTCATCTTCAATCAGATAAGGCTTGGGCTTGGTGGGAAACTTTCCTTCCACCAGCACCTGGTAACGCTTCTCCACTGCTCTGTCGTGGAACAGTTTGGCAAGTGCGGCCGCCATTTTTTTCGTATGCGCAACCAGAATCAGTCCGGCAGCGGCGCGATCGAGACGGTGAACCAGAAAGGCGGTACGCTCAGGCTGCAGATGCTGTTCCGCCCAGCGGGTGATCGAGCAGTGGTCACCCCACTTGGACCCATGCGACAGCATCCCGGCAGGCTTGCTCCAGACGGAGTAACCCTGTTCATCCGCAACCAGCTCTGCCGCCGACGGTTCCTGATTCATTACCTTTTCATCGTAATAGAGGTGCAGCTGATCCCCAGGGCTCAGCACCTTGGAAGCACGACGCAGGCGCTGGGTATGTTTGTCGTGGGTCAGCCAGACAGCTCCCTTCTGCATGACCTGTTTGATCCGGGTGCGGGTGAATCCCGTCTCGGTACAGAGCAGATCCACCGGCGCTCTCTGATACGCTGTTACATCGATATGACACTCAAAAGGGGATTCCATACGGCTTACTTCTTCAAAGTGGTTTGGACGGGTTCAAGCAGTCGCCATCCAACATGGAGAGGGCGTGACTTCGATGGCAATCATGAAGTCATTCCGGGCAAGATTGAGAATAGCCAGATTATGAACGCTTGGGGGACTGAGTCAAACCATCACGACCCTTTTCCTGTTCGATAACATTTACCTCTCATCTAAAATAGAATTATCGGTTTTCCCTATATCGGACCATCCATGAACCTGCGTGATCTCAAATATATCGTTGCCGTGGCGGACTGCAGCCACTTTGGCCATGCGGCCGAACGCTGCCATGTCAGCCAGCCCACCCTGAGCGGCCAGATAAGAAAGCTGGAGGATGAGCTTGGCATCACCCTTTTCGAACGCACCAAACGCTCAGTGGCAATAACCCCTGTCGGCGAAACCATCGTGGCACACGCCAGAGAGATATTGGAACAGGCCAAGACGATCAGGCAACTCGCCCAGTCCCATCAGGATCCATTGGTAGGCCCACTGCGCATCGGTGCCATCATGACCCTGAGCCCCTACCTCATGCCGCTGATCCTGAAACCGCTGCGGGACAGGCTGCCGCAGATGCAGCTCGTGCTCTCGGAGGAGATGACCGAGACTTTGCTCGAACGTCTGCGCAAACACGAAATCGACGCCGCCCTTATCGCAACACCGGTGGACGCGGGTGAATTTTCCACTATCCCCCTGTTCGATGAAGCCTTCTGGCTGGCACATCCCCGCAACCACCCTTTTCAGGAAAAAAAGAACATCACCCAAAAGGATCTCGACAACACAGAACTCCTGCTGCTCTCGGAAGGCCACTGTCTCGCGGATCAGGCGATGGAGGTGTGCCATATGAAAGCACGGGCGGAACAGGGAGACATGGCCGACCTGCATGCCGCCAGCCTGGAGACACTGCTGCAACTGGTGGGAGTGGGATTCGGCTGTACCCTGGTTCCCGACCTGGCGGTGCAGGGTATCAGGATGAATGACAAGGATATAATCACCCGCCGGTTACAACAGAAGGACGCCTACCGCAGGGTATCCCTCGTCTTCAGACGTAGCTTCCCGCGCCGTCAGGCACTCGATGCATTCATTGAAGTCGTGCTCGATAATCTGCCTGACACGGTTATTCGCCTCTCCTGAGTGAAATCTCCACGTAGGTTATCCCAACCTACACTTATCGGTAGAATCTATTTATTTAAACAATTCAAACGATTTCACGAATCCATTCAACTCTCCGATAATCTCTCCACACCAACGAGACCAAGCGTGCCAACAGGCCCGAAAGCAACAGATCACTGGAGAGAATCATGTTAGAAAATCGTGAAAACCAACACAAGTGAGTCTTCGACCTCGTGAAAGATTTTGGGACATCCCAGTCCCCAAAATCGACTCGGCCTTCGACAGCCTGTTTGTGCCCCGGCCGTCCCGG
>JAESPE010000005.1 GCA_016756835.1 gamma proteobacterium endosymbiont of Lamellibrachia anaximandri
TGCTTCCCCTCTGGCGCAAGGCACGCCGGGTAAGCAGTGCGGCCTCGCGGCTACCGGGGACTACCAGCCTTCGCTTCGCTCTCCATGGCTGGCAGCGAACGCAACTGTTTACGATAAGGTGATCAGTGCCATTGAACACTATTTTTTTCTCTACTGCAAAAGCCATCCCGACATCTGCACTGAGGTCGGCACCACATCATCAATCCCAACTAATCTGAAACCCGAATGGTCCAAACATAGCGACTTGATCATCACACTCGGATCAAAAGCTGCAAAATTTACGCGGGATCATGGCGTCACGAACAAGACCGTCCACGCAATGATACCGATGCTACCGGATAGAAAATCAAACATCAGCGACAGACTCTTTCAGGAGACGGATACGATCTATCTCAATCAGCCACTTGAACGCAGCCTCAGGCTGGCAAAACTCTCTACTGGCGGAGGAAAACGTATCGGAATATTGGTCCACAAGAATAACCGTCCTTCTGAATCCATCTTGAGAAACAGCGAAAATAAGCTGGGAATCACAATAACACTGGCAGAAGTTGTCAACAGCAAAGAACTTGGCAGCAAACTTGGTAAATTATTGGAAAGTTCAGACGTTCTTCTGGCGCTGCCCGATGCCAACATCCATAACAGAAAGACCATATCCAATATACTTACATCCACCTACCGCAAACAGGTGCCCGTTGTGGGATTTTCAGCCGCCTATGTAAAGGCCGGCGCCATTTCCGCTGTTCATTCCACCCCCGATGATATTGCACGGCATATAGTCGATGTCTCCGGCAGCCATCTCAACGTAAAAAGCGATCTTATAATAGGGCCGAAATACCCGAAATATTTCTCTGTCAGCGTCAATAGAAAAGTAGCAAGGTCATTGGGGATTAAACTTCCTTCAGAAACCCGCCTCAGAGATGAGATCAGTGCAGGTGAAACACCATGATCCTGAATCAATTTAAAACCTTCAGAACACAAGCATTGATTGCAGGATTACTGCCCGCAATCGCCCTGGCAGTGCCATTGATCACCTATCTGATCAATACGCAATTGGATAATCTCTTCGATGCATTCAACGAACGTGGACAGGCAATTGCCAATGAAGCCGCCGCATTAAGCACTACCGGATTGTTTACCCGTGACCCGGCAACCCTGAAAACAAATCTAAAATCGATCTTTCGTCATAGTGACGTCAGTGAAATTCGGGTACTAGACGAATCAAATAACACACTTGCCAAAATAAATAGTCATCCCAATAATCCAATGCCAGGAAATATCAACTCCACCGACAACCATATTATTTTTCGTGCACATGTCGGCCAGGAAATCATTCCGATTGATGTTTCCGACTATCCTGAACAAAGCGAGGAACCTGAAATATCCACTTTGTCAGGTTCCGCTCCGCTAGGCAGTGTTGCCATCACTATCAGCACAAAAAGACTGCTGGCCAACGAAAGCCGAGTTATGCGCAACAGTCTTCTTATGTTGTGGTTCGGGTTAATTGGAACCATTCTCTTCTCACTTGCGCTCAGCAAACGGGTTACGAGGCCGATTTCGCGCCTGACTAAGGCAGTGCTGCAGATGCGAAGCGGTGATTTCTCCACCTTGGTTCCAGAAAAGTCTTACCAGGAAATCGCCAGTCTTGAAGAGAGTTTCAACATGATGGCCAGAGAGTTGAAACTGTCCCGAGAGACCATGCAACAGCAGATTGTTCAGGCGACGTCAGACCTGACTCAAACAATGGAAGCACTTGAAATACAGAATGTCGAACTCGACCTGGCAAGAAAACGTGCGCTCATGGCAAGCCATGTAAAATCTGAATTTCTCGCCAATATGAGTCATGAGATCAGAACACCCATGAATGGCGTTCTGGGTTTTGCGAACTTACTCAAAAAAATGAATCTTGATAAAAAACAGAAAGATGTCGTCAACACAATCACCAAATCTGCTACCAACTTACTGGAGATCATCAACCATATCCTGGACTATTCAAAGCTTGAATACGGCAGACTGGAACCAGACAGCTCAAGTTTTTCTGTGACCGAGTGTTTTGAAGATCCCGTTGTACTGCTGGCACCATCTGCCCAGGATAAAGACCTGGAACTTGTACTGATGGTCTACTCCGACGTTCCTGACAGACTGATCGGCGATATAACCAGAATCAGGCAAATTCTTGTCAATCTGTTGAGTAATGCAATCAAATTCACTCACACGGGTGAAGTCATTGTTCGGGTCATGCTTGAGCATGAAACAGATAGCGAATGTACACTGAGTTTCACGGTAACCGATACAGGCATTGGCATCGACCATGATGCGCAAGAGCATCTTTTCCATGCATTTCAACAAGCTGATACATCTACCAGCAGAATGTATGGCGGCACCGGCCTCGGGCTGAGCATTTCCAGGAAGTTGGCCCAATCGATGGGTGGCAGCATCAAGGTGGACAGTGCGCGTGGGCAGGGTTCCTGTTTCCGGGTCACGCTGACTCTGAAAAAAGATGACACTGAAAGCAACAAACCACAATCAGCACAATTCTATAACAAAAGCTGCCTGATCATCGATCAGCACAAACTATCTCGCCTATCCATCAAACATCAATTTCTTAAACGAGGATTTTTGACCAAAGATTTGGAGACTGTTGACACGGATGAACCGATCCTCTCTCTTGCAGATTTGATCGTATGCGGCTTTACAAAAGATGAAATCACCTCAGGTTACGCAGATATAACAGCAAAGGGTTTCCTGACTTCTTTCAATCTTCCTGTCCTGGTACTTCTCAGTACATCAGATCGAAACACCATAGAAAATTTCCACATCGACAATACTACCTGGTCTCTTTCCAAACCCTTGGGCAGCGAGACTCTCAATAACATCCTTAAGGAGATTTTTTCCGCCGGTGAAGCTCACGACCACTCAACAATTGCCTCAAACATTGAAAGCGACACCTCATTAAAGGGGAAACGAATCCTTGTCGTGGATGACAATCACATTAATCTGGAACTGATGAACATCCTTCTTTCTGAAAAGGGCGCTATTGTTTCAGAAGCGAATACCGGCACTGAAGCCATTGATCTGGCCACAAAAAACCAGTTTGACCTGATACTAATGGATGTCCACATGCCGAAACTCAAAGGTACGGACGCCGCAAAAATAATTCGTGAGAACTGTGAGAATCATTCCAACTCACCGCCGATCGTCGCACTCACTGCTGACGTGGTACCCGAGACACGAAATGAGGTAATAGCTGCGGGCATGGATGGTTATCTGCTAAAACCATATACCGAATCTCAACTTCTAAATGTAATACTTTCACTGTTACGGGGGGAAAAGCCTCAACTGGCTCAGGCGATGGCAACTGCAAATGAGTCAGTTGATTCAGACGCTGACCTCCCAATCAGGGATGAAGAAAAAGCGTTAAATATTGCTGGAGGCAATAAAAAACTTGTGGATGAAATGTTCAACCAGTTTTGCAATGAACTGCCGGAACAGGCCGGGGTAATCCGTGGGAATCATGCTGCCCGGCAGTGGGACGATCTCAGAGAGAATGTTCACCGCCTGCATGGAGCCACTTCAATCTGCGGGGTTCCAGCATTGAATCTTGCTGTCACTCTCCTGGAAGCGGCCAGCAAATCAAGAGACGAAGCAAAAACTCTGGAAAAACTGCAGCGATTCAATCACGAAGTCGGACGTCTCCTTGATTTCAGGGACCGGAAACAGGAGCAGCACAGCGATTAACAGGCCCTAATCACCGCCGTGCAGTTTGTTCCACCAAAACCAAACGCATTCACCATGGCAGTACAACTCCTGGACAAAGGCTGGGCCTTGTTTGCCACATAGTTCAAGTCACACTTGGGATCCGGGTTATCCAGGTTGATGGTGGGGATGGCGATACCCTTGTTGAGACTCAACAGTGCCGAGATCAGTCCGAAGACACCCGAAGCACCCAAAGTATGCCCCAGCATCGACTTGCCTGAAGTAATCGGAACAACGGCGGCACGCTCACCAAACACCGCTTTTATGGCGTCGGTTTCTGTCACATCGTTAGCCTCGGTCCCCGTTCCATGGGCATGGATATAGTCAACGTCATCAGGGGTAATCCCTGCGCTTTTCAGCGCGTTGCCCATCACATCAACCTCATGCTCCATACTTGGCCGAGTGATGTGACCATGACAGGTATTAGAGGCATATCCATCCACAAAGCCGAGTATTTTTGCGCCACGACTACGAGCGTGCGCCTCGCTCTCCAAAATGACATAGGCGGCACCCTCCGCCAATACCAAACCACTACGATCACCGCTGAACGGGCGCGAAGCAGCTGCGGGATCCCCCCCCCAAGACGACATGACCCGCATGCTATGCCAGGCGGAGTAGAGAGGGCGGGAGAGGGGAGCATCGCTACCGCCTGCCACAATAAGGTCTGCTCGATCATCACGAATAGCGCGGCAGGCTTCTCCCAAGGCCTGCAGACCGGCGGCGCAAGCGGTTGAGACAGTAAGTGACTCGCCGGCAAAGCCAAAATGCATTGCGATCTCAGAGGCGCCTGAATTATTCATCACCCGCACGATAGCAAGCGGACTAATACGAGGGTCGTCAGGCTTGGCAGTGTATTTCAGGCAGGCGGTTTCATGGGTGGTCACACCACCGATACCCGTGCCGGAATAGACACCATAGCGGGCCCGCTTCTCACTACCCATTTCTATGCCCGCCTGAGCCAGAGCCTGACTGGCTGCAACCAACCCCATTGCACTGCAGGGGTCTATCCTGATGTATTTTTTCTTATAGAAAGAGCTCTCGGAAAGTCCCTCGACCTGACCGGCAACCTTACAACCAAAATTGGCTGAATCAAAACGCTCGATCGGTCGAATGCCGCTGACGCCGGCGACCGAGTTCTTCCAGAAAGCGTTGATGTCGTTACCAACCGGCGACACCACCCCAAGGCCTGTGATCGCCACCCTGCCGCCAGCGCTCATGAAGCTGACTTGGCAGCAATAATCAGGTCGGCAATATCGTCTGTGGTTTTAATCTCTTTAAGCTGTTCATCACTGAAACCACCGGCAGTCTTAACGTCGAACTTGTCCTCTATTTCAAAGATGATTTCAACAAAAGAGAGAGAGTCAATCTCCAATTCGGTGAGATTGTCCAGATTATTCTCGTCGTACTCGACCTCATCGACCTCCAACTGCTCCTTGATAATCTCACGCAGCCGGGTCTTGATCTCTTCCCGATCCAATTGTTGCTCCGGGTTCCCCATAAAATAACTCCTGACTCTTATCCTCTGTTTTATTTTCGCGCCAGCTGACGCTCATTTTTTGGGTGTCACTTCCAAGATGGCTCTGCCCAATCCGGTGTATCATCACCAGTTCGCGCCATTATCCACCCAAAAACCCTCCAATTTCCAGAATATATGCACTCTCCGTAAGGAACCTCTGATTCGATCAAGAGTTCCTTAATCCTCCAGGAGACGTCTGACCGGCCCGAATGAACGACGGTGGATCGGCGTGACACCCAATTCCCTGAGCGCCTCCAGATGCATCTTGGTGGGGTAGCCTTTATGTCTCGCCAGACCATAACCGGGATAGCGCTGATCCATCTCCACCATCTCCCGGTCACGGGCAACCTTGGCAATGATGGAGGCTGCACCGATCGCTTTGACACTGCTGTCGCCGCCGATGATCGCCTCCACCTCACAGGACAGGCTTGGAACATGTTTGCCATCCACCAGCGCCTTGTGCGGTGACATATGCAACGCTTCAACCGCCCGCTGCATAGCCAGCAGACTGGCCTGAAGGATATTGATCTCGTCGATCTCCTCGACCTCCGCACGCCCAAGCGCCCAGGCAAGGGAGCTTTCGCGAATCAACCCGGAGAGGATTTCACGGCGCTTTTCACTGAGCTTTTTGGAATCCGCCAAACCCTCTATCGGGTTTGCCGGATCGAGAATCACCGCAGCAGCCACCACGGGACCCGCCAATGGCCCACGTCCCACCTCATCCACGCCGGCAATGAAAAAGTCCATCTCAGAACTCCTTTTTTATTGATCGATAAGTGCCAACACTGCATCCGCAGCACGGTTTGCGGCATCACAACGCAACCCTTCGTGCAACTGCCGATATCTAGCGACGACGTCAGCCCGCCTGGCCGGTGATTCGAGAAAATCGAGCAGCGCCTGCCCAAGCACTTCCGGCCTGACCTCACCCTGTAGAAACTCCGGTGCGAGGCGCTCTTCAGCAATCAGATTGGCCATCGCCATGTGGGGGATCTTCACAAGATTGAAGGTCTTTACCAGCCAGTATGTCAGAGCTGCCAACCGGTAACCTACAACCATTGGACGTTTCAATAGAAGTGTTTCCAGCGTCGCAGTGCCCGAGGCAGTCAGCACAACGTCAGCCGCCTGGATCGCCTTACGCGCCTCGCCATCGAGCAGGATGATGGGTAGATCCGGCGCAACCTCAACCATCTGCTCAGAAAAAGCTGTCCGAATCTTCGCGTTCACCATCGGCGCCACAAATTGCAGCTCAGGATGGCGCTGCAAACACCAGATCGCAGTCTGCAAAAAAGGCGCCGACAGCATGCCGAGTTCACTCATGCGGCTGCCGGGCAGAATCGCAATAACGGGGCGGTCGGGATCAAGCCCCAGCTCGGATCTGATGCCTTCCGGCGCTGTCGACTCAAAGGGAATCTCATCCGCCAAAGGATGCCCCACATAGTTGGCGGTTACACTGTTCCGTTGGAGAAAACCCACTTCAAAGGGGAAGATGCATAACATCAGATCCACTGCCCGGCGCAGTTTTTTTACGCGCTTCTGACGCCAGGCCCAGACGGTCGGACTGACAAAGTGGGCAGTCCGGATACCCTCGGCTTTGAGTCGGGTTTCCAGCGCCAGATTGAAATCCGGCGCATCCACACCAAGAAAGAGGTCCGGGGGGTCAATCTGGAAATGGTGGAAAAGCCTGCGCCGCAGAGAGAGCAGTCCCGGCAGGTGCTTCAGCACCTCCACCAGCCCCATCACAGGATCCATGCGTGCCAGACTCTTGCAGCCTTCGGCCTCCATTGCAGGACCGGTCATACCCTCAAAGCGTAATTCAGGCCGTTTTGCCTTCAGTGCATGGATCAGGGAGGCGGCGAGTTGATCACCGGAGACTTCATTGGCGACTATACCAATTCGAGTCATTAGCGGAGGATACTGCGTCCGCCCTGCGCAATAAAATCCACCATAATGCCGACTTCTGGCGCCTCGCCCGCTATCTCACGAATCGATTCAATCGCCTCTTCCAGCCGCAACTGGGACTTGTAGAGCAGTTTGTAGGCACGCTTGATCTGGCGGATCGCCTGCTCGCTGTATTGACGGCGCCGCAGCCCTTCAGTATTGATGCCGTAGGGTTTCGCCGGGTGTCCTGAGACCATTACATAGGGCGGCAGGTCCTTGGAGATCACCGAACCCATGGCGCAAAAGCTGTAGGCGCCGATGCGACAGAATTGATGGACGATAGTAAATCCGCCGAGAATGGTGTGATCGCTGATATGCACATGACCACCAATAGAAGCGGCGTTGGCCATGATGACGTCGTTACCGATCTGGCAGTCGTGAGCCACATGGGTATAGGCCATGAAGAGATTATCATTGCCAATGCGGGTTGTTCCCGTATCCTGTTGCGTTCCCCGATTGATGGTGACGAACTCACGGATGACGTTACGGTCGCCGATCTCCAACCCTGTCGGCTCGCCGCCATACTTTTTGTCCTGTGGATCCTCGCCGACCGAGGCAAACTGAAAGATACGATTATCTTCACCTATCCTTGTCGGGCCGTTGATAACGACGTGAGGGCCGATGGTGGTACCTTGGCCGATCTTCACATCGGCCCCGATCACCGAGAATGGACCGATAGAAACCCCTTCGCCCAACTCCGCGGAGGGATCGATCACCGCCCGTTGATCGATTTGACTCATGCCTCAGTGGCGTCTCTTGCGGTGCAGATGACCTCTGCAGTAGCCGCCACCTTCCCATCCACCCTGGCGACGCCTGAGAAGATGCCCATACCACGTCTCATCGCAGTCTGAGTCACCTCCAGTTCAAGCTGATCACCGGGCACCACCGGGCGTTTGAAACGCGCCTTGTTGATCCCGACAAACAGATAGATGGTATTTTCGTTAGCGGTCTCCGGATGGGACTCACGAGCCAGCAGGCCGGTAGCCTGCGCCATCGCCTCGACGATCAAAACACCCGGCATTACCGGTTTGATGGGAAAATGTCCGTTGAAGAAGGGTTCGTTGTAGGTCACATTTTTCAATGCCAACAGACGTTTGTCCTTCTCGAACTCCAATACCCGATCTATCAATAAAAACGGATAGCGGTGCGGTAACAGGCGCAGCACCTTCTCGATGTCCATCACAACCAACGTTCTCTCCCCTTGATCAATGCGTTATCCATCCTGGTCCGTGGAAACTGATTCCACCTTTTTTTCCAGGCGCTGTAGACGCTTCGCCATCTCATCCAGTTGGCGAATACGCGCCACGGCCTTACGCCACTGCTTGTTGTCCATGGCGGGCAGATTGCCACTGTAGTACCCCGGCTCAGAAAAGGAACGGGTAACCATGCTCGCTCCCGAAAAGTGTACATTATCGCCGATATCCAGGTGGCCGACGAGCCCGACCATACCCCCCAGGGTACAATTGCGGCCAATATGGGTCGAACCCGCTACCGCCACTCCACTCGCCATTGCGGTATTGGTGCCGACAATAACGTTGTGGGCGATCTGGATCAGGTTATCCAGTTTGACCCCGTCTTCCAGCACCGTGTCCTCCAGTGCACCCCGGTCGATGGTGGTGTTGGCACCCACTTCCACATCGTTCCCAAGACGGACTCTGCCTGTCTGGGGTACCTTCTCCCATCGACCATCGTCGTTTGCCAGACCGAAACCGTCACTCCCAAGAACGGCACCCGGATGGATCAGGCAGCGCTCTCCCACATGAGTCCCATGGCAGAGCGTCACATTGGCTACGAGGCGTGATTCATCAGCAACGACACAATCATGCTCAATGATACACCCCGGTCCGATATATACGCCTGCCCCGATACGGCTGCCTGCACCCACGACTGCGCAGGGACCGACAAAGGCTGACAGGTCGATACTGGCTAAGGTATCCACCACCGCAGAAACGTGGCAGCCCGGCTCAAAGGCAGGGACAGGATTGAGTTGACGGGAGACCCTCGCATAAGCGAGGTAAGGGTTGTCACTCAGTAATAGAGCGGTGCTGCAGTATTCGGCATCCTCCGGTCTCAGAATCACCGCAGCCGCGGCCGTCTTTTTCAGATGACGCCGATATTTTGTGTTCGCCAGAAAACTGACCTCATCCGGCCCGGCCTGTTGCAGGGTCGCAACCTTTGAGATCAGAATCTGCGGATCGCCACGCAGTTCAGCCCCTGCAATCTCCGCCAAGACTCCCAGTCGAACCGCCAATCCCCAGACTCCTACTTCGCTTGGATCTGTCCCAACTTCTCCAGGACTTTGTCGGAAATATCGATCTTCTCGCTGAAATAGACCACACCATCGGACAGGATCAGGTCGATCTTCTCCTCTTTGCCGACCTGCTGAATCACTTCCCGTACCCGTTGCCGCAGTTTCTTGAATTCTTCATTCTGTCTCAGGTTGAGATCCTCGCGAAATTCAGTCTGCGCATTCTTGAGCTTACGGCGACGGGAGAGAATATCGCGCTCCAGGCGCTTCACTTCTGACTCACTCATCACGGCACCATCACGTTGCAGCTTGTCTTCGAGCTGCTTCAGCTGCTTTTTACTGGAAAGCAGATCTTTCTCACGACGGGAGAACTCTGCCTGCAGACGTTTACGGGCCTCTTTGTACTGCAACGACTCCTCAAAAACCTTGGTTGCGTTGACAAAGGCAATACTATAACTCTCCGCCAGAACATTGCCCGCGAAAAAAGTCAGCAACAGCAGAAAAACACCAATCTTACCCAATCTTTTCACAAAATCACTCCCACTTAATCAATATGTGGTCCCGAAGCTAAACTGCAGCGTCTCCACAGAATCACCGACTTTATCGTTCAAAGGATACCCCAGACTAAAAGCCAAGGCTCCCACCGGTGATAACCAGGAGAGCATGAGACCGGTAGAGTAGCGTACCTCATCTAATTCGAAACCATTACCAAACTTTACATCAAAAACATTTCCGGCATCCAGAAACACGCCCCAGCGCATCGTGCTTTTAAATGAGTCGACAGGAGGAGGAGCCAGCAACTCTATTTGACCCGTCAATTTCGAATTTGCTCCCAACGCATCACCAAAAGAGTCCCGCGGACCGAGGGTATTTTCCTCAAAGCCACGTACTGTGCCAATGCCGCCTGCAAAAAAGTTACGGTAAAACGGCAGTACCGGGGTATCTGAGTAGCTGTCTCCGTAACCCAGTTCGCCGTTGAACCTGAGCGTAAGGGCTTTTGTCAAAGGAATATAGCGAGTGTGCTTGTAGTGGAGGCGATAATACTGCAGATCACTGCCAGGCACGGTCACCTCCAGCGCGGCCACCTGCTTACCCCCAACAGTGGGAAAGATGGCACGATCCCGGGTATCACGGGTCCAGCTGACGAGCGTCTCCAGATCCCGAAATTGGTCGCCATTCACCTCTTCGAATTTCAGCACCTCATCTGATGGAGAGTCACCCAACACGAACTTGGTATCCTCAAAGGCCAGACTGAAACGCAGCCTGTCGTATTCCGTGATGGGCAGGCCGAAGCTGACCCCTACGCGACTGACATCCGTCGCATAACTGGAAATATTGAGTTCACCAAAATCAGTGGCGCGATAGGAAAACTCAAACCCGCGACTAATGCCGTTAATAGTATAGTATGGGTTGTTATAGGAAATATTGAACTTCTTGTTTGCCTTACTGGTGTCGAAACCGGTACTGACCCGCTTGCCGGTACCGAGAAAATTGTCTTGGGTAATGCTTGCATTGAACATCAGGCCCTGGGTCTGAGAGAAGCCGATACCCGCCGACAGATTACCGGAAGCCTTCTCTTTTACCTTGAAATTAACATCCACCTGATCAGTCCGCCCAGGAACAGCGGGGGTCTCGACATTCACCTCTTCGAAATAACCCAGGCGCTGCAGGCGTTCACGGGACAATCGCACCATCTCCCCCGAAAACCAGGCAGATTCCATCTGCCGCAGCTCCCTGCGAAGCACCTCGTCCCGCGTCGCTGCGTTACCACTCATATCGATGTGGCGAACATAGACCCGTTTACCCGGGTCGACAAAATAGGTGATCGCCACCTGGCGGTTTTCGCGATCGATATCGGGAATGCTGTTGACGTTGGCGAAGGCGTAACCGGCATCCGACAGAAGGCTGTTGACCCGCTCCGCACTGGCGGTAGTCTTTTTACGGGAGAAAACCTCGCCCCGTTTGAGGTGAATCAGCGGAAAAAGCTCTTCCAAAGGCACGATCAACTCCCCCGCAAGCTTGATGTCACTGAGAGTGAACACCTCACCTTCAGAGACTACGACCGTGACATAGATATCTTTCTTGTCCGGCGTAATGGAAACCTGGGTGGAGTCTATCTTGAAATCGATAAATCCCCTATCGAGATAGTAGGAGCGCAGTTTCTCCAGATCACCCGAAAGCGCCTGTTTCGAGTATTTGTCTCTATCGGAGAAGAAGTCGTACCAGCTCGGAATACCGAGAGCAAACTCATCCAGCAGCTCATCATCTTCAAAAGCCTGATTGCCGATGAGGTTAATCTTCTTGATGCGGGCGGTGATGCCCTCTGAAATTTCGATATCCACGGCCACCCGGTTACGTTCCAGGGGCGTAACTGTGGATTCGATCCTGACACCATACTTGCCGCGGGAGAAATACTGGCGGTTCAACTCCTGCTCGACCCGCTCCAGCAGCGCACGTTTGAAGACCCGGCCTTCAGCCAGGCCTATATCCTTCAGGCCGGCCTTCAGCCTATCGGTATCCAGATCTTTGTTACCGCTCAGGTTGATCTCCGATACTGCCGGCCGTTCACGCACGAACACCACCAGCACTTCATCCTCCCTTTCGAGGCGCACATCCTTGAAAAAGCCCGTTTTGAACAGTGTTCGGATGATGCCGGCCGTGTCTCCCGATGATACCTGGTCGCCCACCTTTACCGGCAGATAGTTGAACACCGTACCTGCGGAGATACGCTGCAAACCTTCTATCCGTATATCTTCCACGACAAACGACGAAGCGCCCATAACGGCAGCCGTCATCAGCAACAAGATCAAACCGGAAAGGGATCTTTTCAGGACACCCAGCAACGACATAATATTAGATTTTTTTTACCTGCGACCATTGCCGCCTGTGGCGATTGTCCCAAACATAAGGGATCAGCGGGAGTGAAGACCGGACTCCACATAAGCGGGGTAGTATAAGTGATATTTTGCCGCTAGCCCAGCAAACGACTGAGATCCACATAGAAGGCAAGACTCATCATTGCCAATAGCAGAATCATCCCAATTTTCTGTCCATGTTCCATAAAGGTTTCCGATAAAGGTCCCCCTTTGATTGCCTCAAGCAGAAAAAAGAGGAGGTGCCCACCATCCAGAATCGGGATCGGCAGCAGATTCAGCACACCGAGACTGATACTCACCACAGCGAGGAATTTAAGGAAATCGATCAGACCGTAACTGGCGGTTTTACCCGCATACTCAGCGATGGAGATCGGACCACTGAGATTCTTTACCGAGACCTCACCAATCACCATCTTGCCGAGCATTTTCAGCATCAGCAGAGAGAGATCCCAAGTCTTGTACAACGACTTGCCAACGGCCTCCAGAGGACCATAACGAATCTCTGTCTGGTAGTCGTCCATCAGGTGGGGCGGCACATGCACGCTGGCACCAATTCGACCGATGCTTTCGCCCTCACTTTCAATTGCCGCCGGGGTCAGTTCAAGGCGGATCAAACTCCCTGCACGCTCGACCTCTAGAGCCATGCGCTGCTCCGGTCGCGCCCGTACATACTTCACCCATTCGACCCAACTCTCCAGGGATTGGCCATCAACGGAGAGCAACAGGTCGCCGGTTTTCAATCCATCCCTGTCTGCGGCTTCACCCGACAACAGTGTACCGATAACCGGCGCGACTACGGGACGCTTGGGCGTAATCCCCAGATTCTGCAGAATCCGGGCCTCCTCAGACATCTCCTGAAGCCGCCCGGCGTCAAGCCATCGAACCGCCTCCCGGCCACTCTCATCTTCGACCCTTACTGCGATCTGTCCGACATTCAGTGATTCCGCCAACAGCATGTAGACAGCTGTCTCCCAAGTCGGAGTAGACTCCTGATTGACGGAGAGTATGCGGTCTCCAGTCTGAAACCCGGCCTGCTCAGCAATGGATTCGGCCTTGACCTCCCCCACCAGCGGCTTGATGCCGGTATCCCCCGTCACGAAGATCAGCCAGAAGGCGAAGACGGCAAACAGCAGATTGAACAGAGGGCCCGCCAGTACAATTGCCGTCCTGGAAGCCAGCGTCTGTCTGTTGAAGGCCCGATCCAGTTCACCGGGATCGACCGGCGCCTCCCGCTCATCCAGCATCTTCACATAACCGCCCAGAGGGATGGCGGCAAGGACATATTCGGTGCCGTCATTCTTGCCGACACGCTTCCAAAGCGGTTTGCCAAAGCCGACGGAGAAACGCAGTACCTTCACACCGACCCTGCGGGCCACCCAGAAGTGACCGAACTCGTGTACGGTAATCAGAATACCCAGCGCAACGACAAACGCCGCGATTGTAAAAAGCAGTGAATCCATAATAAAAAATGTAGTCTATTCAGACTTATATCGAGTGAGACTTCGCCTCAAACCTTCGAGGGTTATTTTATCCGCAAAACGCGCAAATAAACGCAAAAAGCTTGCTGACTACGGGTTTCCAACATATTTGTGTATTTCGCGTTATTTGCGGACTATGCGCTTAAAAGTGCTTGTTCCGCAAAGACTCGGGCTTGGCGATCTTGATCCAGCAACTGTTCCAGACTGCCGGCAGGCATGACCTCCAAAGCGTTCAGGGTCCTTTCCACCAGCGTGGGTATACCGAGAAAACCGAGATGACCCTCAAGAAAGGCCTGCACCGCCACCTCATTCGCAGCATTCAGCACCGCGGGGGCAGTCCCACCCACCTCGATCGCCTCATAGGCAAGTCGCAAACAGGGAAAACGCTCAAGATCAGGGGCCTCAAAATCGAGTCTGGCAATCTGAAACAGATCCAGGCGGTCCACGCCGGAATCGATGCGCTCCGGCCAAGCAAGGGCGTGAGCAATGGGTGTGCGCATATCGGGATTACCCAACTGTGCCAGCACCGAGCCATCATTGTACTCCACCATTGAGTGGATCACGCTCTGTGGATGCAGCACCACCTGAATCTGCTGCGGTGAAGTGTGAAACAGCCAGCAGGCCTCGATCACCTCCAGCCCCTTGTTCATCATGGTGGCGGAATCGACGGATATCTTGCGCCCCATATCCCAGTTTGGATGGGCGCAGGCCTGCTCGGGGGTAACGGTCTTCAAGCCCTCCAGCGGCATAGTGCGAAAAGGCCCGCCAGATGCAGTCAGAAGAATATTGCGTACCCCAACCTGTTCCAATCCGCGCTGAAAGTCAGCCGGCATGCATTGAAAGACCGCATTGTGTTCGCTGTCTATGGGCAGAATCTCCGCCTCATGCGCCTCAGCAGCTTCCATGAAGAGGCGCCCGGAAACCACCAACGCCTCTTTATTCGCCAGCAGAACCCGCTTGCCCGCACGCACTGCTGCCATTGCTGGCAGCAGACCGGCAGCCCCGACAATCGCCGCCATCACATAATCGGCCTCCGGCATGGCGGCAACCTGCTCAAGACCGGCAACACCGGATAATACCTCAACGTCACTGCCATTTTCGGCCAACCGCTTTGCCAACTCCGCAGCTGATGTTGCATCCGCCATCACCGCAATCTGCGGTTTGAAGCTGAGGCACTGACCGAGCAGACCGTCCACATCGCGGTTAGCAGTCAATGCAACCACGCGGTAGCGCTCAGGGTGACGGGTCACCACATCCAGGGTACTGAGACCGATAGAGCCGGTGGAACCCAGTACGGTAAGCCCCTTCATCCGATCTTCCCCATCAGCATCAATCCCAGCACAAAAACAGGACCGGCGGCAGTCAGGCTGTCGAGGCGATCCAGCATGCCCCCATGCCCAGGCAGCAAAGTACCGCTATCTTTCATGTTACGCAGGCGTTTTAGCACGCTCTCAAAAAGATCCCCAATCACGGAGAAGATCACAGTTAACACGCAGAGCAACAGCGCCAGCGGGTACTCCGCAAGGGAGAATCCCTGCCACCAAGCAAAAAATAAGCCACATATCAGAGAACCTGCGATAGCGCCGTAGACCCCTTCCCGGGTCTTACCGGGACTGACCTCGGGGGCAAGTTTGGTGCGACCAAAGCGACGACCGGCGAAATAGGCGCCGATATCTGCAGCCCAGATCAGGATCAACAGAAACAACAGCAATTGCGGGCCCTGTTCAGGCACCTGATGGAGCGTCACCCATGCCAGCCACGCCGGCACCAAAACAATGATACCCTCCAAACTTTGGGTCAGGCTAAAACCCTCTACCACGGCGCCACCGCGAAAGTGTCGTAACCGCATCAACACAACCAACCACCAGAAAACCACCAGCGCAAACAGCCAGAACAGTAGTGTAGGTGCCTTCAACAGCATCGCTACGGCAGCCACGCAGAGTCCCAAAACCAGGATATAGCCAAACTGGCCAACAGGGCCGTTTGTGCCGGAAAGACGCGCCCATTCAAACCCACACATAGCCAAAAACAGGGCCAACGCCAGTGCGAGGTAGAGTGTGGGCGACCAGAGAACCCCGGTAACAATCAGAGGAGCGAGAGCCAGTGCTGTCAGAACACGCTGCTTTAGCATCAGCGACTCAGGAGGCCTCAGCCTTGTGATCTCCCACCTGCTCACCGGTACGACCAAAACGGCGCTGGCGTCCCGCAAAATCGGCGAGTGCGTCTTCAAAAGCCGCCGTATCGAAATCGGGCCATAGCAGATCAGTGAAGTAGAGTTCGGAATAGGCGGCCTGCCAGAGCAGGAAATTACTTAGCCTCTGCTCCCCGCCGGTACGAATAAAGAGATCCGGATTCGGCAGATCGGGAAAAGAGAGTGCACCGGCCAACGACGCTTCATCGATATCCTCGGGAGAGAACTCGCCTGCCGCCACTGCCCTGGCCAGGGATTTGGCCGCTTGAGTAATATCCCAGCGACCGCCGTAGTTGGCGGCGACCTGCAGGGTCAGGCCACGATTTTCGGCCGTCAATTCCTCGACTTCCAGGATTCTGCGCTGCAGCTTTTCGGAAAAAGCCTCACGCTCCCCAATAATTTTCAGTCGAACACCATTTCGGTGCAGACGACGTGCCTCTTTACCCAGGGCGCGAATGAAAAGATCCATGATCAGGCCGACCTCTTTCTTGGGCCGGTGCCAGTTTTCACTGCTGAAGGCAAAAAGGGTAAGGACCTGGATCTTTTTCTGCACACAGCATTCGACAATGTTGCGCACCGCATCCACGCCGACGGGATGACCCGCGTAGCGGGGCAGACCACGGCGTTGCGCCCAGCGGCCGTTACCATCCATGATGATTGCGACATGTCCAGGCAGTCGGCCTTCGGCCTCCGAACTGTCCGATTGGGTTCCGTTCATCATCACCTTGATTCGCTCAAAACGAACTGTCACCGGCAACAGTGATCAGGGAGCCTCTGAATAAGTCTGGGCCGTTCAGATTGTGAGATGAAATGTGCTGATTTTCAACGAAAAACCTGTTTGGAACAGGTTTTCGCGTTAGCCCCGAAGGGGTGTGGCCCATGGATGGGCTACACAAAAAGCAGCGCGTTTTAGCCGCAAGCTGTAGGTCCATGACTTGTTCAGAGACTCCTTTAGATTTCCATCAAATCCTTTTCTTTCACCGCCAGTGCCGCATCCACCTCTTTGACGTGCTGATCGGTCAGTTTTTGAATGATCTCCTGCCCACGACGTTCATCGTCTTCGGAGATCATCTTCTCCTTCATGTGATCCTTGAGATTATGATTGGCATCACGACGAATATTACGGATTGCCACCCGCGCATTTTCCGCCTCATGACGCACCACGCGAATCAGATCCTTGCGTCGCTCCTCCGTCAACGGCGGCATGGGAACCCGGATCACTGCCCCGGCACTCATGGGATTGAGGCCCAGATCAGAGGTTAAAATCGCCTTCTCGACCACTGCGATCATCGGTCGTTCCCAAGGGGTCACTGCAAGGGTACGACCATCTTCCACATTGATATTGGCAACCTGACTCAGCGGCACTTCGGAACCATAATAGTCAACCCGGATATGGTCCAGCAGACTTGGATGGGCTCGCCCGGTACGCACTTTCGCCAACTCGTGGGAGAGCGCCTCAACGCTCTTGCCCATACGGGTGTCAGCATCACTCTTGATATCGTCGATCATGTTACTCGCCCTTTTCTACCAAGGAGCCGATGACTTCTCCGCGCATCAGACGCAAGAGAGCCCCGGAATCATTGATGTTCATAATTCGTAGCGGCATATCGTTATCCCTGCAGAGCACAATCGCAGTTGCATCCATCACCTGCAGGTTCTCCGCCAAAGCCCGATTGTAGGTGAGACGGGGATAGAATTCAGCATCGGGATCCTTCACTGGATCCGCTGAGTAGACGCCGTTTACCTTGGTCGCCTTGATCATCATGTCAGCCTGGATCTCGACTGCACGCAGACTCGCGGCGGAATCGGTGGTGAAATAGGGATTGCCGGTGCCTGCAGCCAGGATGGCCACCCGACCCGCATCCAGGTGTCGCCTGGCATCCCTCGCTGTGAAAGGCTCACAGACATCAGGCATGCTCAGTGCAGAGAGCACTCTGGCCTCAATGCCGATCTTTGTGAGAGCATCCTGCATCGCCAGGGAGTTCATCACAGTGGCAAGCATGCCCATGTGATCGCCGGTCACCCGATCAAGACCACCCTGTGCCAGACCGGCACCGCGGAAGATATTTCCGCCACCAATCACCAACCCCACCTCTAGACCGGCCTCAACGAGGTCCCGCACCTCACCCGCAGTACGCGCCATCACCTCAGGTGAAATCCCAAAGTCGCCAGAACCCATCAGGGCTTCGCCACTAAGCTTGAGCAGGATACGCCGACAGATCAAATCCGACATGCTGAACCGATTCCTAATTTGAGATTAACCGAATGATAAGACGCAGAGAGGAAATATTCCATTTTCCACGGATATTTCAGCTCCACAAGCCCCGTGTCCACATCCGTCCCCTCTGCACCGGAGCAAACGCTCCGGTGCAGAGGGGACGACAGAAGTTTACATCTTGGCTTGCGCCCGGACCTCTGCAGCGAAATCTTCCTTCTTCTTCTCGATACCTTCGCCAACCTCAAAGCGGCTGAATTGGGCAATTGCGGCACCCTTGCTCTTCAACAACTTCTCGATGGTGAAATCCGCATCCTTGACGAAAACCTGGCCCAGCAGAGTATTTTCCGCCAGATATTTGCGCATACGGCCATCGACCATCTTCTCGACGATGTTGTCCGGTTTGCCACTCTCCCTGGCCTGCGCGGTAACGATCTCGCGCTCCTTGTCCAGCATATCCTGGGGCATATCGTCAGCGGAGAGGCAGACTGGGTTGGTTGCGGCAATATGCATTGCCAAATCCTTGCCCAGATCGCCCTCGTCGCTCTCAACTTCGACCACAACACCGATACGTACGCCGTGGCTGTAGCTGACCAGGGCACCCTTGTCGGCCTGCAAACGGGTAAAGCGACGCACGTTCATGTTCTCACCCAACTTGGAGATCAGCGCCTCGCGGGCCTGATTTACAGTGGTCTCTTCGCCTTCGTGAAGAGATTGCCCCATCAGCGTCTCAACGTCATCCGCACCGCCGTTGAGCGCCCTCTCTGCCACAGCGCCGGCAAAGGAGGTGAAGTTCTCGTCCTTGGCCACAAAATCGGTTTCACAGTTAACTTCAACCATCGCTGCCTGGGTGTTGTCAGCGTTGAAGCTGATCACAATCACACCTTCCGCTGCGGTACGGCCCGCTTTCTTGGCGGCCTTGGCCTGGCCCGATTTGCGCATCGCCTCGATTGCCGCTTCGATATCGCCATCGACCTCTACCAAGGCCTTCTTGCACTCCATCATGCCTGCGCCGGTACGCTCGCGCAGCTCTTTAACCTGAGAGGCTGTAATCGCCATCTTTCCTACCTCAAAATCGTATCTTCAAATGTAAACCGACCGGATCACGCTGAAGGCATGATCCGGTCGTCAATCCAGAAAACCTGTCGACTGCTTCAGGATTTGTCGCCTTTGACCTCGACAAACTCCTCTTCGCTGCCAGCCGCCACATGGGCCGCGCTCGTGCGACCTTCAAGAATCGCTGCAGATGCGCCCTGTGTGTAGAGCTGGATCGCCCGGATTGCGTCATCATTTCCGGGGATCACGTAATCGATAGCCTCGGGGTTGTTATTGGTATCAACCACACCGATAACTGGGATGCCCAGCTTACGGGCCTCAGAGATTGCGATGTCTTCATGACCCACATCGATCACAAACATGGCATCGGGCAATTTGCCCATATCTTTGATGCCGCCGAGACTGCGATCCAATTTCTCCATCTCGCGGTGAAGATTCAGTGCCTCTTTCTTCTTGAAACGCTGCTCGACACTGCCATCCTCAAACATGCTTTCCAGCTCTTTGAGGCGTTTGATCGACTGTTTGATGGTTTTGAAATTGGTCAGCATGCCGCCGAGCCAACGATGATTGACGTAGGGCATGTTGCAGCGTACTGCCTCTTCACGCACCGCATCGCGGGCTGCACGCTTGGTGCCGACAAACATGATCTTGCCGCCGTTCGCCGCAAGCGAACCGATAAAGTTCATGGCGTCGTTAAAGAGGGGGAGGGTCTTCTCAAGATTGACGATATGAATCTTGCTACGATGACCGAAGATGTAGGGCCCCATCTTGGGGTTCCAGTAACGGGTCTGATGCCCGAAGTGTACGCCTGCTTCCAGCATCTGGCGCATGGATACTGCACTCATGAGTGACTCCTGATTGTATTGGGTTAGGCCTCCATACATCCCATGAATCGACCTCCCCGCAGAAGCTGGGAGGCACCCCGAACCATGTGCCGATGTATGTGTGGATTAGTTTTGCTCCCGCACGGGAAAAACCCCGTAAAGTGAGCAGCGCGAACCGTTTGCGATTCAGCGGGGCGTTTTATACCATACCCGGCGGATTGCGACAAATCCCTGGCACCTTGTTTCCGACCTCCTTTTCCCCAAATTTTCATGACCCCTTTTAAAGAATTATGAGCGTAACGATCAAAACAGCGGACGAGATAGAGAAGATGCGAGTCGCTGGCCGCCTGGCCGCCGAGGTACTGGAGATGATCGAGCCTCATGTCAAACCCGGGGTCACCACGGAGGAACTGGACAAGATCTGCCACGACTACATCGTCGACGTGCAGCAGGCCATCCCTGCCCCGCTAAACTACCGGGGGTTTCCAAAGTCTATCTGCAGCTCGGTCAACCAGCAGGTCTGCCACGGCATTCCCGCCGACAAAAAGCTGAAAAAGGGGGATATCGTCAACCTAGACATCACTGTCATCAAGGACGGCTATCACGGAGATACCAGTAAGATGTTCAGCGTGGGGGAGACCTCCATCCTCGCCAAACGGTTGATAGAGGTCACCCGAAAAGCCCTTTGGGTCGGCATCGACGAGGTTCGTCCCGGCGCCCAGCTTGGCGACATCGGCCACAAGATTCAGGATTTTGTCGAGCAACACCACTACTCCGTGGTGCGCGAATATTGCGGTCACGGCATCGGCAAAGAGTTTCACGAAGATCCTCAGGTACTGCACTACGGCAGTCCGGGGTCGGGCTTGGTACTCCAACCCGGCATGTGCTTCACCATCGAACCCATGGTCAATGCAGGCAAGCGCCAGATAAAACTCCGTCCCGATGGCTGGACCGTGGTCACCAAAGACCGCAGCCTCTCCGCGCAGTATGAGCACACCCTGCTGGTGACTGAAACCAGCTGTGAGGTGCTGACCCTGCGTGCTGAAGAAGCCGATACCACCCACTGACCCCGGTAAACTGATCGATGTTCGACTTCTCTGTACTTGACCAATCGCTGGCAGGCACCTCATCCGCCCCTATCCCGGTTTTTCGTGACTTTCTGGAGCAGGGCACTGCAACGATCAGGGAATGGTTCAATCAGGAACAGCCCATAACCGAACTCGTGGCCGCCCGCGCCCACCTGGTCGATGCCGTCCTGGAGCGCGCCTGGAATCTCCACTTCCAGGATTCCACAAACGCTGCACTGGTCGCAGTGGGTGGATATGGCCGGGGAGAACTCCATCCGGCTTCAGATATCGACCTGCAGATTCTGCTCGACCACGAAGATCACTTCGAACAGCTGCAGGAACCCTTGGGCCAGTTTCTCAGCCTGCTCTGGGACATCGGACTGGAAGTTGGCCACAGCGTACGCACCATTGAGGATTGCATCCGGGAAGCATCAAATGACATCACGGTTGCCACCAACCTGATGGAATCCCGGCTGCTGGTCGGGCCTGAGACCCTCTTCAAGACGATGCGGGAAGCCACCAGCCCCGCTAGGATTTGGGACAGCAAGCGCTTTTTTGAAGCGAAATTTGCAGAACAGCAGGCACGGCATCAAAAATTCGAGGACAGCGAAAGCAACCTGGAGCCCAATCTGAAGGAGAGTCCAGGCGGATTGCGGGATATCCAGATGATCGGCTGGGTGGTGAAACGCCACTTCCAAGCCGACACTTTGCGCGATCTGGTGAGTCACGGCTTCCTCAGCGAGGACGAATACCAGACACTGATCGAAGGTCAGGATTATCTCTGGCGCATCCGTTTCGCCCTGCATACCCTCACAGGCAGGCACGGAGACATTTTACTCTTCGACTATCAGCGCACCCTGGCAAACCAGTTTGGTTACGATGACAATACCAGCAACCTGGCGGTGGAGCAGTTTATGCAGCTCTTCTACCGGACAACGCTGGAGCTGAACCGCCTCAACGAAATCCTTCTGCAGCACTTCCAGGAAGCGATCCTGCTGGAGAACAAGCTGGATGCCCCCGTTTCTCACGGCAACCGTTTCCAAAGCCGCAACAGGTTTCTCGAGGTCACCCATCCGGATGTCTTCTCCCGCACCCCCACCGCCCTGCTGGAACTCTTTCTTATCCTGCAGGAGAACCCGGAATTAAAAGGTGTCAGAGCCAGTACCATCCGCCTGCTGCGGGACAATATTCAGCTGATCAACAGCGCCTTCCGCGCAGACATCCGGGCACAGAGCCTGTTCATGGAGATCCTGCGCCAACCCAGGGGCATAACCCGGGAACTGCGCCGCATGAATCGCTATGGCATCCTCGCTGCCTACATTCCAGCCTTTGAAAATATTGTCGGACGTATGCAGTACGACCTGTTTCACGTCTATACCGTGGATGAACACACATTGATGGTACTGCGTAACCTGCGCCGTCTGTCGGTTCCGGAACTCGCTGAAGAAACCCCCTTCTGCACCCAACTGTTCCGCACCCTGCCGAAGAAAGAGCTGATCTATCTGGCCGCCCTCTTCCACGACATCGCCAAAGGACGTGGCGGCAATCACTCCATACTCGGTGAGAAGGACGCGGTGGACTTCTGCCGCCTACACCATCTCAGCGAATATGACAGCCATTTGGTCGGCTGGCTGGTGCGCAACCATCTGGTCATGTCCATGACCGCCCAGCGCAAGGACATCAACGACCCGGACGTCATCCAGGCGTTTGCTGAAAACGCCGGGAACACAATGCACCTCGACTATCTCTATCTGCTGACAGTCGCTGACAGCTGGGCTACCAATCCGAAACGCTGGAACTCATGGAAAGAGTCACTGCTGCGGGATCTCTACAAATCCACCCGTCGTGCCCTGCAGCGCGGGCTGGACAACCCACTGGCGCAGGAGGAGTTGATCCGGGAGACAAAATACGAAACGATGGAACTGCTGGCCAAGGCCGGACACGACGAGAGAGAGATTCTCCGCCTCTGGCAATCCTTCAACCCGGAGTATTTTCTCTCGCACTCTCCCAATTCGATCTGCCGGCAGATTCAGGCCATCATCACCACGCCACCGGAAGACCTGCCGCTGGTCGCAATCCATGAAACCGCCGAACACGGCGGCAGCGACGTACTCTACTACGGACCGGATCGCGACAATCTGTTTGCCGTCATGACCACCCTGCTGGATCAGCTGGGTCTGTCCATCGTCAACTCCCGCATCATGAGCACGACCCAAGGATTTTCTCTCGACTCATTCCTGGTCATGGAGGAGGATGGCGATCCTGTCCAGCCTGGCCATCGTACCGAAGAGATCATCACCACCCTGAAAGCCGGATTGACTCAGAAAGACGGCCGGCCTCTCAAAGTGCATCGCCGCATGCCCCGCCAGCATAAGAGCTTCGACACCCCGACCCGCATCTTCTTCTCCCAGGATCCCGCTTACAACCGCACAGTGATGCGTCTGATCGCCCTTGACCGGCCGGGACTGTTGTCGGAAGTGGGACAGGCCTTCGCCGCCTGCGACATTCGTCTGCAGCACGCAAAGATCGCGACCATCGGCGCAGAGGTGGAGGATATCTTTTTCATCACCGACCGGGAGAACCGGCCGTTATTGGAAAAACATCAGCTGGAGTGTCTGGAAGACGCCGTCACCACGCGGCTACCGGAATAGCATTCAGCAGGGCGCCCCGCAAGTGAAATCAGCGCTTGCTGCCCAACTTGCCGCCACTCCCCTGCAGTGAGAGCAGGTTGGAGTCGAAGACATAGGTCCGCCTGCCCTTCTCCCGAAACCTCTCCAGCGCCAGCTTGATGACACGGGTGGTCAGGGCTGCAAACGAAACGCCGCTCGCCTCCCAGAGGTAAAACGCCAGTGATCCGGGGATGGTATTGATCTCGTTGACAAAGACATCACCGCGCTCCTCATCAACAAGAAAGTCGATACGAACCACTCCACTCGCGCCGATCAGGCTGAACGTCTCTTTTGCCAACTGGCGGATCCTGTCCGCCAGTTCCCCGGGTATCTCCGCCGGCAGCACGCGATCGGTGGAGCTGATACCCTTGGTCTTGCCACCCTGATATTTGTCGGCAAAATTCAGGATACCACTGGAACGCAGAGGCTCTTCCAGTGCCGCAACCTCCGACTCATCCCGGTTACCCAGCACCGAGGCATTGATCTCCTTGAGTCGGGTCACCATACGTTCAACCAGGATCGAAGGATCGTACTGACCGGCGTTTTCGATCGCCTCCTCCAACTCCGCTTTCGAGGCAGCGACACTGATGCCGATGCTCGACCCAAGATTCGCCGGTTTGACCACTACCGGGTAACCCAATTTTGACTGGATCCGGTCGATAATCGCCCGCCTGTCCTGATACCAGGCTTCCATTCGACAACTCTCCGACTCCACTACCGGGATGCCGTTACCCCGCAGCAAGGTCTTGGTCAGGATCTTGTCCATGCCGATGACCGACGCAGAGACGTCACAGCCTGCATAGGGAACACCTGCCATCTCAAGTAGCCCCTGAAGGGTGCCGTCCTCGCCATTGGTGCCGTGAATAACGGGAAAGACGATATCAAGCTTTTCGATGAGGTTGTTTTTAAGACGGGCAGGAGGAACACGGTAGAGTTCAAGCTGCCCACCATCTCCGTGAGGCATAACTTCTGTACTTTCGGAAAGCAGGGTTTCCAGCTGCTTGAAGTTGTCGATCTCAGACAGCTTATCACCGATGTACCACTCACCCATTTTACTGATGTAAACCGGCGTCACGCGGTATAGATCGGCATCGATTGCATGGACGACCTGCAGACCGGAAATGATGGAGACCTCATGCTCTACCGAGCGGCCACCAAAAAAGACGCCAACATTGGGTTTCATCGACTACACCTTCAACTCACGCAAATTCGAAATATTGCCTTCACCACGAAGAACACAAAGAGCACGAAGGTTTGAGATCTCCCTACGGTCGAGATAACAATAATGCAATTAGTCAAATCCTCCCTGACGAAACATTTTCTTCGTGTCCTTCGTGTTCTTCGTGGTTAATTATGTTTTTTCAATCGGGCACTAATTATAAGTATCCGGCAGATCATTTTCATAGAGCACTACATCACCCTCCCGCGAGATCTTCGCAAAATGGTCATTGGCCTCATTCAGATGAGCCGCAATATAGATCTGGTTCTCCGGATAACCTTCCGAAACCAACCCCTCATAGATCGGTTTGGCCTGCTCGATACCTACCAGAATCGCATAGTCACAGCGGCTAGCCGCATAGGCGCCAAGAAGGCGATTCTCCTCCGCCTCCGTTTCGCCAAGCTCAACCATGCCCGGAGTGATCAGCACCTTTCTGTTGCCCTCAATCTCCCGCAGCACATCCAGGGCGGCACGCGCCCCCATTGGATTGGAGCTGAACGCATCGTCAACGATGGTGATACCCGCGGCACTCTTTTTCACGTTCAATCGATGCGGCGCCGGCTGCAGCGAACGCACCGTCGCTTTGATCCGGTTTTCCGGCACACCCAGCTCCATCGCCACTGCGACTGCAGAGACGATGTTGTAGATATTGTTTTTTCCCAGAAGACGGGTCTCCAGCAGCAGCGTCTCCCCGCTCGGTAAAGAGAGCGTGAGCGCGGTCAGGCCATTGGCCAGATATTTTATCTCGCGCGCCGCATAATCCGCTCCGGGAGAATCAACGCCAAAACTGACAACCTTCGCCTGAGTCCTGCCTCGCACTTCAGCAAAACTCTCATCATCCGCATTGAGAAACGCGATGCCATCGGATGGCAGGAATTCGACCAACTCCGATTTGGTTTTCACGATATTGGCAAGACTCTTGAACATCTCCAGATGCTGTTTGCCGATGGTGGTGATCAAACCGTACCTGGGGTGCACCAGTTCGCAGATCTCCCGGATATCACCCGGCTGTTTGGCCCCCATCTCCACCAGGAAGAGGTCATGAATCGGCTTGAGCTTCTCCCTGATAATACGAGTCACCCCAAGCAAGGTATTGAAACTGCCCGGCGTCATCAATGCATTGTATTTGGACAGCAACAGTTCATTCAGGATGAATTTGGTACTGGTCTTGCCATAACTCCCGGTGATACCGACCACCTGAAGCCCCGGCATGCCGTTGATGATCTTCCCCGCATCGCCGATGTACCACTTGGCGATGGCCGACTCCACCGGCACCGCCAACAGGTTGGCCACGACCAGCAGCCAGGGCAGCAACAGCAGGAGCAGGCCCAGCATGAGAAAGAGAGAGAAATAGGGGATCGGAGACAATCCCGTCGCGCCGAGAAATAACGCCAGCAGCGATGCCCCCAACCAGATCAGGAAGGTTGCCGCCATCAGGCGTTTGACCCGTCCTGTCACCACCAGCGGTTTTTTTACCGGCACTTTGGGGCGTTTCAGACTGAGCAGCAGGAATCCCCCGATCCAGATGCCGAAAAACAGCCCGCTGTTCCAGTAAAACAGAAGCGACACAAGCGGTAGCAGCGAAACCGGGCCAATACGTTTAAGCAGATCCTCGTTCAGCCAACGCAGATAACGTTCGTTGCGATAGGAGTTGAGCTGCAGCATGTGCAGGTAGTGCAGAACTGCGCGTCCGACGATAACAGCGTAGAGCGTCAGGGCAAGCAGCACAGCAAGCGTCTGGAACAGGGCAGCCCCCATGAATCAGGTTTCCATTTTCAGAAAATAGTCGACGATGATCTGGAACTCGCCAGGCCTTTCCAGATAGGAGAAGTGTCCTGCCCCCTTGATGAGCGCCAGGCCACAATCGGGTATCTGCGCCTCCATCACCTTTGCCTGATAGAGAGGCGTGTCCAGATCGTTCTCCCCCCAAACCAGCAGGGTGGGCGCTTTGATCCCGGACAGCAGAGGTGTCAGATCTTCATTCACCACCTTCACCAGGGTCTGTCGCATGACAGGGGAGGCATTGCGATAATCTTCGGAACCGGCACGTCCGCGCATCTTTTCCAGTAGTGGTGGATAGAGCCGGCCCAGGACATTTTTCATCAGTTTGTATGAATAGACCTTGAGATAGTAGTTCAGGCTGCGGCGGGGTTTGACCCCGGCACTGTCCACCAGGATCAATTTTCTGACCGACATCTTCGCCGCCAGCCGGATCGCCAGCCGACCACCGAAGGAGTGACCGATGATCGCAGGATTTTCGATCCCCATCTCACTGATGAAACTCTCCACCAACGCCGCATATTCCGTCGTTCCCCATGGGGATTCCGGCTCCCGGCTTTCACCGAAACCGGGAAGATCCAAAGCGTAGACACAATATTTTTTCGCCAGATGCTGCCTGACAGCCGCAAAACTTCCGAGATCGCTACCCCAGCCGTGCAGAATAAGCACACGACTCCCACTGCCCATAACATCATAGTGGAGACGAATATTGTGGATAGTAGTGTAAATCGTTATCTCCCGGCCAGACAGTGAGGTTGCCGGTTCCGCTGCGCTTGAACTGGCCTACTGCTGAACTTGTAGGCCTGATCAAGCGTAGCGGATCAGGCAATACGCTGGGTCAACTAAGCGGGGGTACCCGCAGGCCGCAGGGGGTCCGCACCAATAGTGCCGATCAGACTCTGCAGATAGTCATCACTCCGCACCGCAACGAGCCGCGCTTCAGCCACATCAAGTCGCGATGCTATACCCATCTTTTCAGCCACATCCGCATAACCAGGCCGGCTGAGGAAATCCTGCAGGTAATCGACATGACGCTCCCAGAGCGTTATTTCCCGAACCTGTTTCACCCGCAGACGCTCCTGGTACCAATCCGATGCCAACAGGTAGTCGCTGGTGAACATGGCGCGAATCTCCGGGTCATGCACTGCCTTACCTTTGTACTCGCCCTTCGCCATGATATGCAGCACAGCCTTCAACGGCGGACAGGCATCCTCAACACTGCCGTCATCCAGATACTGCTGAGCAACTCTCTGTTGTGCCTCGATGATATTGTCGATGCCATCCGCAAAGACATCCAGGCCCTGCAGTTCCGGTTTCAGGATACTTTCGGTCAGCACCGTGTTGGCATTATCGAAAATCTTGCCGAGGAAGCCGTGTACAAAACGATCTGTAATACGATAACCCAACCGACTCGCCAAAATCCGATGACCGTTATGCTCAAAGTCTTCCAGGGGTTCAAGGTAGCCGTTCTCGATGAGATAGGCTGGGTCACGTTCATGCTCGTCCAACCGCGCCCAGACCTCTGGGATCAACAGGCTGATATCGTGGTCAACCCGCACGTTCGGACCGACATACCCGGCAGAACTGGAAAAACCCGGATAACCCGTAAGAATGAACGAGACCAGCGCATTGTTGAGATCTGCAGTGGCGCGCAGGGCATTGAAAGGCCCCTTGGTCAGCGCACCCTCACTCCCCGCCCCGGTGGTGGAGGGAGACTTACCGGTGAGACTGCAGACAAAGTCCATGAACAGCTCGGGCAGTTCCTGATAATGGATCGGGTTATAGACCGCCAGGGAGCGAATACCTTGTTCAGGCGGATTATTGCGGCGTCCGGCCAGCACCGCATCGACCGGATGACAAACCTTCTTCCCCAATGGCAGCTTACGATGGAATCGCGCGCCAATCTCCGCCACGTAGGCGCGTATCGGCTCCACCAGATCCTGTCGGGTCTGCAGATAGCGGGGGTTCTTGCTCGGCTTTCCATCCACCAGCCGCGGATGGGCGGATGAGACCACGTAACCACTCTGCGCTTCGTGGGCACCCGTAAGCAACTCTCGCATGGGCTGGGTGAAGTTGCAGAGATTCAGCACATCCTCCACCACCTCAGTTAATTTCTCTCCGTTCAGCGGTTCAAAATTGGCAAGAAAATTCCCAGGCTGGGACATATCGAATTCGGTCTGCTTGTCGAAGCCGGGGATGACGGCATCATCCGGACGCTGGAACAGACGATATTCGCAGTTGGCAGTCAATTTGACGCTGCGATCATTGTCATATCCACAACGGCAGTCATCAAGGGATTTCGCTCTGACCACCACCGAAGTGGTGATGTCGTCTTCCATCTGAATCTTGTCAGCTGCGATGAAATCCTGCCGTACCTTGAAGATGCGCCACTCACCGCGCTCATCGAAACCGACGCGCAGATAGGAGGCGATGATGCGGCGATCCAGCAACTTCAGTTCATGGCCTGCCGCACCGTCAATCTCATCCACTGAAATATATTTGCGCCAGTTAGTGCCCCAGAATGGCCGGTAGAAGCGTTTGATGACAAAGGCCAGCGCCAGGATGCGCGGCGGAATCGACTCCAGCCAGGCATTGTACTCATCAGTGTAACTGGGGGAGGGGGTCATCAATTTGATGAAGGAGCCCAGGCTGCGCTCCATACTCAGCGGCTTACGGCTGGGGTCCCGGTCCACGCTCTCAAAACTGGACTTCAAACGATCACTATAATCCCGGTCGTAGATCTCCTGCACACGGTCGAGATCGACCTGCAACTCATCGACGAAGAGGGGGCCGTAGATCACCGCATCGTCGAGAGACTTGGAGATCTCCGATTTGCCTCCACCGGAGACGGTGCTGGGTTTGTGACAAAAAGCCCCCTCGGGGTCGGTACCGATCAGACGCCAGGAGGGGGCGTCCGGATGCTTTTGCATCTCTATTTTATAGCCGTTGGGCTGGATATAGATCTTGCCCGGCTGCAGACGGATAACATGGGACTCTCCATCCCGCAGGAAGGCGATGCTCTGCTCCTGCAGATCCATGCGCAGATCCTGAGGCACATAGACCACATCGGGGAAGCGCTTATCGATGCCGTGCCCCTCAGGCTGCAGATTCATGATATCGCCGTAGCGCTCCAGCACATCCTGAAAACTGTAACCCGGCTCCCGGGTCGTGGAGTCGACACCATATTCGATACCGTGGTTACGGCGTGGGAAGGCCAGTGCTCCACCGGCATGCTCCTCTTCCGACAGACCAAAAAGATTGGCGGCGAAACCGATCTGGGTCTTGACCTCTTTCTTGCAATAGCCGTAATAGTTATCCGCAAGGATGGTGACGATCACGCCGCTCTCATCACGGGCAGTGATCTTAAAGGCCTGACCATCGTTGTAGCGTTCGTCTTCCGACTGCCAGCACATGCCTTCCGCCCGTTGACGCTCACTGGCATCGTCGAAGTGGGGCAGCCCTACAGACTTTTTGGTGAGCTGGGTGAGATGGGGCGCGAGAATGACGCAACCGGTCTGTCCGGTCCAGTGATCCACATCCAGGGCGGAATCGAACTCCGGCAGCAGAGGGCTGCCGCCGTTGCCGAAGATGCTCTCGACAAAATCGAGGTTACTGACCAGGTTACCCGGCGCGAAGAAGCGGATCTCCATGCTCTTCTCGCTATCCTGGCCGGGGATCTCCGGACAGACCGTGGGGCGCAACAGCAGGGAGACAAACATCTTCGCCTGCTCTTCCAACGCTGAGGTAAAAGGTATCTGCAGCAGTTCATCCGGCGGATTCATTGCGGCTGTCAGCATGAAGGCAAAACAGCGCTTCGGCACCACCTTCTTGTCACCGGGAACCGGCAGCCCACCATCGGCAATATGAAAAGAACCCTTGGTGGTCCGGCGATCGCTGGCGGGATTGTGCAGCACACCCTGCTTCGTCCGGAAACTGTTGACGATATCCGAGTGGAACTCGTCCTCGCCCAACGGCAGGGAGAGCTCCCGGGCTACGCCATGCCTGTCAAGGATGAAGGTCATGGCGGGTAGCTTGGGCATCTCCTCTTCAGGAATACCCTCGAGATAACGTTCCAAAAATGACTGGATACGTTGGTCAGCGGGACAGAGGTAGTCGGTGAGTAACCGGTTCTTCTCCCGGTAACTCTTGAGCAGATCCTGGGCGGTGGAAAGAAACCCCTCATCTCCGCCGACAACTGTGGGTTGACCCGAAGATGCCAGTTTCAGGTTGATATAGAGCTGTAGCTTTTTGCTCTCTTCTTCCGGATCTGCCGGAGTATCTTTAAGACCGAGGGAACGCTCGAAGTCCATGACTTCTCCAAATCTGTTAACCGCGCGCATCCTGCCCGAAGCGCCGTCCAGATTCAAGTCTGACACATCTCAAACCGGACCAACACAACCCTTAAAAAGAAGTTCTTTTACTTTAATAAACAATCTATTAAAGAAATATCGCCGGGTTTTTACAGGTCTTCAGAAAACCTATGAAATCTTTCATTGCCTGAGGCGAACAAGAGGAAACCGGGCAGAAATACCTACCAAGTGATGTCTTTACTTAGCTGCCGATTGCATGCAGCTATCCATCTCGGCACTGCTGGCACTCTTTCCCAGACAGCCTTTTATCGCCTCGCTCCGCTTGATCGACATGTTCAGATCTTTCACCATCTGAGCCTTCATTTCCGGACTCCATTTGATATCTTTCGGGTCTGGCGCGAGCGGTGGTTTGCCGTGAGAACTATCCTTACCTCCGCTTATGGAGCGCATGGCCTGCTCTCTGGCCTCGGTCATAATGGCAACACACTTCATCAGATCATCCTTGCTGGATGTCCCCTCCAGACAGGTCAGGGTCTTTTTCATCGCAGGTATGCTCGTCTCCATCACAGGAAGCATCCTCTGCTTTGCCATCTTGAACATCTGCTCCTTGTCCATCTGTCCCTGCGGGGACTGCGCAAAGACGATCGCCGGCAGCAGCAAGATCGGTAGCAGATATTTCATTGGCTTCTCCTGGGGATTATTTGGACGGCCATACTACCCTATTCTGCAACGGGAGGCTTTTGTGCATTACCTTCATTGCCTGGCGACCCGGCCACACTGGAGGGCATTTTCCCGACCGAGCGCAGATCGACCAATTTGTTGAGCAGGTCAAACCAGAAGGGTGCGCCCATGGAGATCGCAAGGATAGTGATCAACAGACCGGTCATCTTGACCAACACCGCCCAAAATCGGCTCTCTCTGTCTCCTTTCGCATCTTCCCGGTTCTGCCAGAATTTTGTTACCGACTCGCTATCCCAGCCCAGGGACAGTGATAGACCTTCAATTTTCTTAACAACCTCCTTGTAATCCTGATCCTTTGTCAGGACATCTTCATCACTCTTTGCAAGCTGCTCTGCCTGCGCCACCAGGGCTGTACGCACACCGGAATCATGCCACAGCACATGGGCGATATGGATAGTGTCGACCAAAAAGGGACAGATTTATTTCCCATAAATAAATCTGTCTGCTTTCTCTTCCTTTCTCTTGGCCTTCTCTGCATCCTGGGTCAGCAGTTCGTCTGCACTGATCACCCGGGCTGGGTGGAGACCTCTGCAGACTGAGGACTCTTGACGCTGTAAAACACAGCATAAATCACCGGTATGATCCCCAGTGTCAAAATGGTGGAGAGCAAAATCCCGGCAATGATGGCGACCGCCATCGGCTCCCACATTTCACCCCCTCCCAGGTAGAGAGGAATCAGGCCCAGCACGGTGGTGGCTGTAGTGAGCAGGATGGGGCGCAGGCGGCGTTGGGCGGCTTCGATGATGGCCTGTTGCGGTGGTAGTCCGTTGACATCCAGTTCAAACTGGATGCGTTCCAGAAGGACGATGGCGTTGTTGATGACGATGCCGGCCAGAGAGATCACGCCCAGCAGGGTCATGAAGCCGAAGAAGGAGTCAGCGACGATGAGTCCGTAGATCACGCCGATGAGTCCCAAGGGGATGGTGAGGATCACGATGAGTGATTTGCGCAAGGAGTTGAACTGGGCCACCAGCAGCATGATGATGATGAAGCCGGCGATGGGCAGTTTTTCGGCGATGGACTGGGTGGCGGCGCCAGAGGATTCGGCCTCGCCGCCGAGTTCGTAGCGATAGCCGGGTGGCCAGCCAACCTGTTGGGCCGTCAGCCAGGGCCTAAGCGCGGCGAAGGCTACGGCCGCAGTACTGCCTTCCTCTAGCTGTGCACCGACGGAAACTGTTTTCATTCGATCCCGGCGCAGAATTTTCGAGGCATCCCACAGCACATCCATGTCCGCGACCTGTTTGAGCGGGACAGCTTCACCAGTGGCCTGTGAATAGACCGACAGGGCTTCAAGCTTGCCAATGTCCTGTCGGTCGGCGGTGGAGGAGCGCAGCATGACCGGAATCACTTCGTCGTCCTCGCGGAACTGGGTGAGCTCCATACCGCTCAGGCCGGCCTGTAGGGAAACGGCGATGTCCTCGCTGGAGACACCGGAGCGCAGAGCCCGCGACTGGTCGATCTTGACGGCCAGTTTCTTAATGCGCCGACCCCAGTCATCGTTGATGTTCTGCAGCCCGGGAATCCCCCTCATTTTCTGCTTGACCTGGGCGACCAGAGAGAAGAGTTCGTCCGTATCGCGACCGGACAGGCGGACTTCCACCGGGTTAGCGATGGCCGCGCCGTTTTCGAAACGGCGCATGGTCACGCGCAGATCAGGGAAATTTTCGAAGGTGTAGCGGTCGAGCTTTTCCATCAGCCCCGTGATCGCCTCTGCGGAGGTCGCGTGCACGATGATCAGGGCGTAGTTGGAACTGACCGAATGGGGCGTATGAGTGAGCACGAAGCGCATTCCGCCAAAGCCGATGTAACTCACGGTGCGGGTGACGCCTTCGGTCTGCTCCGTAGCTCCATCTGAAGTTGGTTGTGCGGGTTTCAGTTCATCCTCAATAAAGCCCTCAACCTGTTCCACCACCGATTCGGTGGTTTCAATGGAGGTGCCCAGGGGCAGTTCCAGTTCGAGTTTGAAGTAGGTTCGATCCGATGGCGGAAAGAAGATGTTGGGAATAAAGCGGAAGCTGTAGAGTGCGCTTGCGAACACCAGGGCGATGATCAACAGAGTGGAAAACCGGAATCTGAGCAGCAGCTTCAACATGCCCCGATAACTGCGGAAGAAGGCGCTGTCGAAGCTCTCCTGCTGCTGATCCACCTTGAGAAAGTTGACCGCCAGCATGGGAATGACCGTCAGTGACAGGATCCAGGAACAGAGCAGGGTAATGGTGACGACCTTGAACAGGGAGGCGGTGAATTCACCTGTGGTGGATTCGGCCAGAAAAATAGGCAGAAAGGCAGCAGAGGTGGTCAGGGAGGAGGTGAGCAGCGGAACGCGCAGTTCGGCAGCGGAGTCGACGGCTGACTTGACCGGCTTCATGCCGTTGGCCATGCGCGTCATGATACTTTCTGACATGACGATGCCGTTGTCCACCAGCATGCCCAGGGCAATGATCAGGGCGGCCAGCGAGATCTGATCCAGTCCGATGTCGAAGAAGGACATGATCAGCATGGTGATGATCATACTGGCGGGAATCAGGGCTGCGACGATCAAGCCACTGCGCAGCCCCAGTGAGATGATCATTACCGCTGCCACCACGGCAATGGCTTGCAGCAGATTGGAGATGAAGCTGTTGACCTTATCCCGAACCTCATCGGGAGTGAAATGCACGGTATCCAGATTGAGACCCAATGGGTAGGCTCTCTGCAGGTTTGCCAGGACTTCCGATACCTGCCTGCCGAGCATGATGTTGTTGCCGCCCTCGCGCATGGAGATGCCCAAGGCCAGGGCGGGTATGTCATTGGCATGGATCTTGGTGGTCGGCGGATCGATGTAGCCGCGCCAGACCTTGGCCACATCCTTTAAATAGATCAGGGTGCGATTACCCGGCACCTGGATGATGGTGTGGCGAATATCTTCCAGAGTTTCGTAGTTGCCGCTGGGTTCCAGATCGATGCGTTCCCGGCCGAGGGTCACCGTGCCACCGGCAATAATGATGTTGCGGCTGGCCAGCATCTGGCTGAGTTGTGCGGGTGATATACCCAGTTCCGTCAGACGCGCATTGTTGTATTCCACAAAGATGCGTTCGTCCTGGGCGCCGTAGAGCTGCACCTTGGCGGCATCCGGTAGGCGCAATAGTTCATCGCGGGTCTGTTCGGCAAAGTCATTCAGCTCGGCATAGCTGAAATCCGGCCCGGTAACGCTGATGACGATGTCGAACACGTCGCCGAATTCATCGTTGACGATGGGACCGACAATGCCGTCCGGCAGATCACCCGCCGCGCTGTCGATCTTGCGTCGCAGATCATCCCAGATCGGTCGCATGATCGCGTAGCTCTCGCTGATATTGACCGAGATGATGGAGACGCCTGCACGGGATTCGCTGCTGACGAAATCCAGCTCCGGAATCTGCTGAATGACTGTTTCCAGCTTATCTGTCACAAGTTGTTCGACACGTTGTGGACTGGCGCCAGGGAAATAGGTTGTGACTTGGGCGGTGCGGATGACGAAGCCCGGATCGTAGGCGCGGGGCATCTTGGTGAACGCATCAATGCCCGCCAACAGCAGAACCACCAACAGGACCAGGGTCGTGCGGTTGTTCTTCAGCGCGAACTCGGTGATATTCAAGGCTTCGGGCTCCAGCGGACTTTCATCTCCGGCTGCGCCTGGCTCATGCCCGCAGTGAGGATGTGATCACCCCGTTTCAGGCCCGATGTGATGAGCAAGCCACGGGCGTCAAGCTCGCCGGTGGTGACGGTGCGGCGTTGGATAACGCCGACACCACTCCTGTTGGTCTTGGGATTGGTGTCAGATTCAGCCAGTGCCTCCACCACATACACATAACGCCCTTCCGTATCTTCCAGCACAGAAGAGGCGGGTACGTGGAATACGGCGGCAATATCCTCTGCCCTGCTCTCTGTCTCGATGATCACCACCGCGCTCATGCCGGGGAGGATGGTGTAGCCCTTCACACGGGGCATGGTGAAGGTCACTTCATAGGTCTGGTTCTCCTCGTCCGCGCTGGTCGCCGCCTCCTTGAGTTTTAACGGAAAGCGCTGTTCGGCGATGGCATCAAAATGTACGAAGTAGGAGTGGACCTGGCTGCCCTTCCGAGTGCGCAACATGATGCTTTCAGGCACATTGATCTGGATGGTGAGCGTGGATATATCCTGCAGGGTGACGACCTGGGTCTGTGGAGTCACTTCCTCGTGTATTTCGGCAAAACGTCTCGCGAGGCGGCCATCAAAGGAAGCGCGCAACACGGTGTGATTCAGGTTTTGTCTTGTCGCCTCCAACTGGGCCTCTGCGGTGGCGAATTTTGCGTTGAGCTTGTCGAAATCGGATTGGGAAATATGGCCGGGGCCGACGAGTTTCTTGCCGCGCTGGAAATTGGATTGGGCGGTCTCGTAGCTGGCCAGGCTGGACTTCAGTTCAATCCGGGCGTCAGTCTGATCAAGCTTGGCAATGACATCTCCCTTTTTGACCTTCTCACCCTCCTTGACAGGCATCTCATTGATGATGCCTGTAACACGGAAACTGAGATTGGCGCTACGGGCGGCATCCACTACAGCAGGAAATTCGCGAGTGGCCTTTGTGACGGTGGGTTCGACCTCCAGGGCACGAACAGGACGGAGGATTTCCGGCGGAGCGACAGCTGCGGTCTCAGTTCCACAGGAATGCAACAGTGGGCTGAATGCCAGGCTCAACAGTAGCGGGGTTATTTTCATTTTTCTATTTACAGTCCGTGTCTATGGAATCAAGTTCAGCCGAAAGCTCACTCCAAGGCAGATACCAACAGGGATTTTAACACCTTAATGGCAGGAGAAAGGGGAATTGAAAATAAACTTGTCCCCCTTTTTGTTAAATTCCTAACGCCCATAGCCGGTCGTGCGCGATCAGTCCCGATCCTCCATTACGCAGTCGAGCAACATTCCGGGGATCCCTTCAGCACCGCCCAGATAGGGGGCAATCCTGATCTTCACCCCAGGATGCTTATGTTGGGTCTTCTCCACCTCCTGCGGAATATCGAGACTTACATGGCGGCCTGCTGAGAGAAAATAGGGCAGTACGACCACCTCTTGCGCACCTGCGGAAATACACCGTTCGATCCCCTCGGGGATGGAGGGATCAGCAAGTTCCAGATAGGCGCAGCTCACTGAATGGTAGCTATCCCCCGCCTCTGCTCTCACCCGCTCTGTCAGCCGCCGGATCTCTTCATTGGAGGCCTCCCGGCGACTGCCGTGTGCCACAATCAGCAGCGCCCTGTTCACTTTACCTCCAGACTCTTGGAGGCGATCTCGAAGAGATCCCGTGAGATGTCCGGCGTTGCGAGCACCCGTTGAAATGCGCGCTTCATCAACGTCTGACGCACCTCGTCATAACGCCGCCAGCGGGCCATGATGCGCATCATTCGGGCTGCAACCTGGGGGTTAAGCCGGTCCAGTTCCAGGACCTTGTCGCTCAGAAAGCGGTAGCCGGAGCCATCCAGCGCATGAAAGCCGGTGATATTGCCACTGCAAAAGGCGCCGATCAGACTGCGCACTTTGTTGGGGTTCTGCATGGAGAAGGCCGGATGGATCATCAACCGTTTTACGGCATCCAGCGTCGAGGGTAATCGGGAGAGCGCCTGTACCGAGAACCATTTGTCCATCACCAGCAGGTCGTCCCGCCAGCGAGTTTCGAATGCCGCAAGGGCAGCCTCTCTCTCAGGAGAGTCTGTGTTGGTCAGCGCCGAGAGTGCCGCCATGACATCGGTCATGTTGTGCGACGCCTCGAATTGGGCCAAACAGAGGTCGCGGATAACCTGCTCATCGAGCAGCATGAGATAACCGAGGCAGACATTCTTCAGGCTGCGGCGGGCGATGGCGTCGGAGCCGATGGTGTACGCACCCGATTCTGTATTGGCATGGTAGACCTCAAGCAGCGAGATTTTCAGCGCCACGGCAAGTTGCCGTTTCACCGCCTCCCGCGCTATGTGAATACCATCGACATCCACCTCCGCCATCTGATCACCCAGCAGGGATTCGGAAGGTAGGGTCAACACCTCGGCCAGCAACGCCTTATCGGCCTGTTGGTCGGTCAGCGCCTTATGAAAGGCATCGATAAACCCTTGCGGCACTGCCAATTTGGTCCCTGCACGAGATGCATCCAGAAGCTGCAGAATAATGCGTTGGGCCAGCGTCTGGGCGGCATCCCAACGGTTGAAGTCATCGTTGTCATGGGCCATCAGGAACATCAGTTCCGCATCGCTGTAACCATAATCGATCTTGACCGGCGCAGAGAGTCCCCGCAGCAGTGAAGGCACGGGGCTGGATAGCACATTGATGAAATGAAAAGTCTCTACTGCCTGGCGCAACTCAAGGAGCCGCGTCCCTCCACCTGGCTCCGCTTCGCCCTTCAACTGCAGTGGAATATCCGCTCCCGTCTCATCGAGCAGCCCTAGGGCCAGGGGGATGTGAAACGGTGGCTTGTTCTTCTGTCCACGCGTGTCGGGACAGTGCTGGGTGACCTGCAGACTGTAGACTTGTGCAGCGACATCGTAATCCGCCTCCACCCGCAGTTCCGGGGTACCGGCGAGACTATACCAGTGCTTGAATTGAGAGAGATCCCGTCCACCGGCATCCTCCATACATCGTACAAAATCCTCAGTGGTGACCGCCTGGCCGTCATGCCGTTCAAAATAGAGATCGGTGGCCTTGCGATAGTCAGCTTCACCCAGCAGATTGTGCTGCATGCGCACCACCTCGGCACCCTTCTCATAGACAGTCACGGTGTAGAAATTGTTGATCTCCATATAGGCATCGGGACGGATCGGATGGGCCATGGGACCGGCATCCTCGGCAAACTGATGAGCGCGCAGCAGCCGCACATCCTCGATGCGCTTGACGCCCCGGGAGCCCATGTCCGCTGAAAACTCCTGGTCCCGAAACACTGTCAGTCCCTCTTTCAGGCTGAGCTGAAACCAATCCCGGCAGGTGATGCGATTACCGGTCCAGTTATGAAAATATTCGTGGGCGATGACCCCTTCGATACCCTGAAAATCACGATCGGTGGCACTGTCTGGACGGGCCAGCACGAACTTGGAATTGAAGACATTGAGGCCTTTGTTCTCCATCGCCCCCATGTTGAAATCGTTGACCGCCACGATCATGTAGATATCCAGGTCGTACTCACGACCATAGTGCTGCTCATCCCAGGCCATGGCGTGTTTCAGGGATTGCATGGCGTGATCGCACTTCTCGATATTTTCCGGTTCCACGTAGATGCGCAGATCCACCTCGCGTCCCGAAATGGTGGTATAGCTGTCTTGAATAAAGCGCAGATCACCCGCCACCAGAGCAAAGAGATAGCAGGGCTTGGGAAAGGGGTCTTCCCAGCGAACCCGGTGACGGCCCTGATCGAGTTCCTCTTCCTGAACCCGGTTGCCGTTGGAGAGCAATACCGGATAGCGCTTTCTGTCAGCACTGATGGTGGTGCTGAAGCGGGCCATAACATCGGGCCGGTCAGGAAAATAGGTGATACGGCGAAACCCTTCGGCCTCGCATTGAGTACAGAACATGCCACCAGAGCGATAGAGCCCTTCCAGTGCAGTATTCTCCTGGGGGCGTATCAACACACGGGTTTCCAGTTCAAACTGTTCAGGTGGATTATCGATGGTCAGGGATGTGTCATCCAGCCGATAGGCATCGCCCCCCAGCACAGCATCATCGAGCCGCACGGACTCCAGCTCCAGCCGCTCGCCATTCAACAGGAAGGCGCGCTCGTCGCCTTCAAAGGCAGGGTTACGGCGTACCTTCAGACGACTTTCAACACGAGCGTAGTCCTCGTGGAGATCTAAATTCAGGTCGACCTGATCCACCAGATAAGCCGGTGGCAAATAGTCCTTCAAATGGATGGTAACAGGGGTATCGGAGCGCATGTGTAGTCCCGGAAATCGTTCAAGGCGCTCCATGTTATAGCCAAACCGAAGAATCTTAAAACCCACCGAGGTAAAGTTCTTCTGCGCTACCACATAAAACCATTCTCATGTCATGGTGTTCGTGGAACTCTGCTGATGTGGCTGTTAAGATTGAAGCATTGAATGAAACAATGCTTTTTTCAATGATTTACTGAAGACTCAAAGAGTTACATAACAATTTCTGAAAATCATCTCTGCCCCGTCTCCCTTTCCATCAGGGTCTGGAGCCTTGCTGATCACTTTTACCAAGAGGAATTTACCCCATGCCTAAAGTGGTGATGTATACCACGGCGGTCTGCCCCTATTGCGTACGCGCCAAGTTCATGCTGAAAAACAAGCAGGTGGACTACGAGGAGATCCGCATCGATACCGACCACGAAGCGATGCAGATCATGATGCAGCGCAGTCGGCGCAACACAGTGCCGCAGATCTTCATCGACGAATACCATGTCGGCGGTTATGACGACATGGCTGCCCTTGAAATGGCTGGTCGCCTGGACGAACTGCTCGGTGTGGCGGAAAGCTGATCCGCATGAATGAAACGGCAGGCAAGGTTCGGCTCGACAAATGGCTGTGGGCAGCTCGCTTTTTCAAGACTCGTCAACTCGCCTGCGAAGCAATAAATGGTGGCAAAGTTCATCTCAACGGCCAGCGCACAAAACCTGGCCGTGAGCTCAAGGTCGGTTCACATCTGCAGATCCATAAAGGCTCACTTGAATGGGATGTGAAGGTACGGGTACTGGCCTCAAAACGACGTCCTGCCAGGGAGGCACTTGAATTCTACGAAGAGTCGGCTGAGAGTGAACAGCAGCGACAGAAGATTACCGAAGAGCAGCGTTTGCAGCGTGCCATGGAACCACGGCCAGTGCGTGGCAAAATGAACAAGAAAGATCGCCGTATGATCCACCGTTTTACCAACAAGGGGACCTGAAGCCAGCATGGACCAGGATGCATACCATCGCACTTACCGGGAGATCAACGACCGTTACTGCCCTTTCGAGCGGAGCATCCTGAACGATAAATGCAGCTGCGGTGAGTCAAAGCGATTCTACCTGGCGGAGCGTGTCGGGGTGCATTGTGAATCAGACCAGGGACAGGCCCAGTGCATGGAACTGCTCGAACTGCTCCGTCATCACGCCCGCTTTGCACTGAAATCCAATGACCGGAACGCAACACTGCCCCATGGCCAGGCGATGCGCCTGCAGGTCGGTGGAGTACGTGGACTGTTTTCCGAGATCTATCCGGAAGAACCGGTGCCCGAACCGGTTGGCGACATATTCACACTGGTCAGCAGCGCCATCGATAAATTCAATTCACTGGATGAATTGCCGTTCCAACCCATCATCCAGCAGGTGGCCGCCTATCGAGGGCGCCAGCGATCAAATCCCAATAAATAATGTAACTGTTCAAGACGTAGGTCCGACCCGCTACGATTGATCGGGCGTACCACTTTAGGTTCCCATCCCCTTCAGCACACGCAGATATGCCATCAATGGTGTAAATACCGGTTCCAACTTACGGCGCATCAGAGAGCCGATCGCGTCAGAATGACTGAATACAGGACGCACGACGCCATACCCCATGCCGGAAAAAATACGCATCGCCTTTAACTCTCCCGCCAACTCAGGCACAGCATCCAGGCAACTCTGAAAGGCGTGACTGCCGGCCTTTCCTGCAAGAAGCTGTTCCGCTTCCTCTTCCAGCGCTTCAAGGGTCAGATCGGGGTTTCCTTCAGGCCTCAGTGGCGTGAAATAGTCTCGCAGGACATCGAGCAGCAGGGTAACCACCTCCTGATTCGCGGGCTTGGCCATCACCCGCCCGACTGTATCGATGAAGCTTTGGCCCGGAGCAGAGAGTATCTTCAACACTATGTCAGCATATGGGTTTCCGAGCTCTGCAAGCGCAACGAGCGAACCTGCGTGGTTGTCCCGGTCTCCGCGCGGTTGCACCTGTTCCGGCAACTGATCCGGTATGCTGGCAAGAAACCCGAGATAGTAGACAGATTTGCGACTGCAACGTTTCCATAACTTCTGTCTGACTTCATCCGAAACCAATCCCGGTTGAAGGACGAGTTTCAGGCTTTCCACCATCATCTCCGGTTCAGTCTCAAAGGGGAGGTATTCGATCAGAAACTCCGCCAACTCAGCACCCATCTCTCCGGCAACCACAGCTGGACTGGCAAGCATACGCCGGGCATTCTCCGGCGCCTGACTGGACCACCAGGCAAGGCGCGCCAGCTCATCGGTCAGTCCGTCGGCACAGGTGACGGCGACAACCGCTTCCGGTTCACCAAGCAGGAGAAGTTGCTCAAGATTTTCGCACCGGGTCTGACCCATTCGGGTCCAGCGTTTGAGAAAAAGCGGGTAGCCACCGGGTGATCCCGTCGCATGACCGGACAGTAGTTCCCGCACCCGGCCAAGATATTGGTCGTCACGGCAGTTGGGATTGAGCTGAATTCTGGCCTCACCCTTGTCGGAGAGACCGTATAGCGTCATTGAAGACTCATTGATTCTGATGGCGCGGGGTTTAGTGGCAAGCAGCACATTCAGACGCAGCGCGTCTTCGTTGGATAGATCCATCAGAAGGTGGCTCCGGGAGTGGTTGGGTGCTTTTATCCTGTTGAAGGGGACGGGCGGTTTTGGCCTGGGCAGTACCGCTGTTCAATGAATGGAGAATCACTCCTCTTGATCGGTGTTCTCAGCTACAGGAGGAACATAATTGGCGTCTTTCGGATTGATGAAGATGAACTGCTTCTCGCCATCTTCCGTCTCCACGTAATCCATGATCGTTTCATTTAGCATCGGAACATATTCGGGCTCCATAACCAAGTCGATGCCCTCTGAGATAAAGGTTATATCGTCATCCTTCACCTCGTCGAATCCCATCAGATAGTCAAATGCTCCATCTTCCTTCTTACGAGTTGCAAAACGTAGCACCATACCCTCTGTTCCGCCCTGCTCTGCTGCCTGGGCAATCTGTTCAGCCGCCCTTTTGGTCAATTTAAACATCTTTATTACTACCTTGATTTCCCATTTTCAGCGCTTTTATTGCCCTGACATGCGACAAAAAGCGCTCTACCCAGTGACATCCACCCACATTTCGCATGTGCGTGTAGTTAGCAAGCAGGTTTTTGTAGATATAGCCGTCATGCCTGCTGTCGATTCCTGTGCCTCGGACCACTTTATAGGCAAAGTCGCTACTTTCAGCATCCAACCCTTCGAGAGCCGAGTAGTGGAACTCATGAGCGTTGATGATGCCATCGCCATTTTTTTCCGCGACTTCAGCCCAGCGGGAGTTGCCTGATTCCGTGAGACGGACGTAGCCCCGACCTTGTGGTCTTTCATGCATGACCGCATCAGCAGAAATTATACCGACCATTCTACATTTTTTGCCTTGCCAGGTCAGGCTTCTGCAAAGGTACATCAACCCTCCACATTCTGCGTAAACCGCTCCATCCTGCTCGATATAGTCTCTGATTGCCTCTCGGATCGAAGTATTTGCCTCAAGCGCGTCCATCGACGTCTCGGGAAATCCCCCACCGATGAAGAGTCCATCGACCTCAGGCAGTCGTTCATCGTTCAGGGTGTCGAAAGGAACCAGTTCGGCCCCATGGCACCGTAATGCCTCCAGGTCATCGGGGTAGTAGAACCCAAAGGCCATGTCTTTCGGGTAACCTATTCGCAATATGCCATCTTGATGTGAAGTCTCCTCCACAGCCGCTAAGCGGGGAACGCTGCGGGCTTCTCCGGCAATTTCTATCAGCCTGTCGAGATCGACACAGTCGGTTACCGTCTTAGCCAGATAGTCGATGACCTCTTCTGCCTGCGAGCGTTCATTGTTCGGCACCAACCCCAAATGCCGCTCATCAATTCCCAGTGACGGATCATTGGCGACAGCCCCCAGAACGGGAATGTCAGTATAGTGCTCTACGACATTTACCAACTTCGATTCGTGACGACTGCCACCGACTTGATTGAGGATGACACCTGAGATGGAGATGTTGTGGTCAAAAGCCTGGTATCCCAGCAGCAACGGAGCAATTCCGCGGGTCATGCCTTTTGTATTGATAACCAGAACAACAGGAACATCCAGCAGGGCTGCCAAGGCAGCATTGCTGTTGCTGCCTTCAATATCCAAACCATCATAGAGTCCCTTATTACCCTCGATGAGGCCAATATCCGCCCCTTGCATTCGACGGCGATAGAGCACTTCAATCTCTTCCCGATGCATAGTGTAGAAATCGAGATTGTAGCAGCCACGCCCAGTTGCCGAGTGCAGCCAAAGCGGATCAATGTAGTCGGGACCTTTTTTGAAGGACTGGACCGTCAGGCCGCGACTGGCGAGAGCACGCCCCAATCCAATAGAGAGGGTGGTCTTCCCGGAGGACTTATGCGCAGCAGAGATATAGATAGAGGCCACAGGCTTTTTCTTTCGTGCAAAAAAATACCCACCGTCAGCACATGCTGACGGTGGGTATTCTTATTGTCTTACAGCCAGATTACAAGCTGTAAATCAGGCACTCTCCCCCGGATCCTCCAGGGATTCAGGGAATACCTTGAACATACGGGCACCAACAGCAACCATCGTCATGGCGATGGCGATGCCACCAATGCCAAGCAGCATTTCCGGAAGGCTGGGCGCATAGGCGCCCACGGTCCCATCATAGAAGCTGCTCTCAAGCACTTCCTTACCCGGAAAAACTGACATCGGGAAGGCCTGTCCACCTATTACGATCACATAGATCTGGAAGAAACCGCCGATCAATACCATCATTGAAGCTGCAGCAATAGCCCAGCGGGCTTTATCAAACGCCGGAGAGTAGATCAGGAACAGCGGAATAACGCCGCCAATCAACACCTGACCAATCCAGAACATTGCGGTATACACTCCACCATTGAGCAGAATAAAACTCTCGACGCCATGGTGCTGAGTTACATATAGATTAGTGAGGTTGAAGACAAGTGCAAAGTAGAGCACCGCACCGACAAATACTCCCAACAAGTTCTTCAGGCGCGCCAGACGCAAATCACCCAATTCACGATCACCCCACATATAGGCGGCAATCAGGGTAATGATGAAGAATGCCAATCCGTAGCTGAAGGACATGATAATAAACATCGGCGCCATGATCGCGGCATCATAGGCCTCGCGGGCGACCAGAAAACCAAAGATAGAACCGGTACCGGTAGTCAGTGCAAGACGCCAAAAGAAAGCTGCAAAACCAATCGGGCGGTAGTAACGGTTGGCCTTTCTATCCATCATGGCCCAAAGATAGAGGCCCACGATAGCGAAGAAACCGGAATAGAGGATAATGTTCCAGGCAAAGATCGATTTGAAATTGTAGTAGGTCATGGCAATGATCAGACGATCAGGCCGCCCTAGATCCAGCAGCAGCACTACCAAGCCCCCGGCCAGTAAACCAATCGCTAGCAGACTCGAAAAACGCCCGAGGGGCTTGTACATCGGCCCGCCGAACACCGAGCCAATCGACGCCACATTCAAAGCGCCGGACGCAGCTACAATCAGGAAGATTGCAAAGACATGCGGTAATCCCCAAACAATCTGGTTGGACATCCCGGTCACCCAGTGACCATTATGCTCCATGTAGAATGCCGCCCCCAATGCGATAGCTACAATCGTACCGAGCAATGCCATCCCCGCCCAATAGCGGACAGGTGTTCCGCAGTAGAGTTCACGATAATACATCTTACTCATGTTCTATACGCCCCCTGCTATCACAGATTCGAATACCGGACACCGGTATTCAGTTTGAGGTCAGCGCGAATCTGCCGACTATTCTGTGATTTAAGTGCTTGACTGATTTCGCTATCGGGATCTTTCAGGTCGCCAAAGACAATCGCCCCATGCCCAGTATCGTGGCAGGCCTCCTGGCAGGCAGTCACCGTCTCACCACGATCAATACGGTGTACACACATCGTGCAGCCCTCAACACACCCCTTACCTCGAGGCGCGTTAACGGATTGGTCCTCAAGGTCTTCATGCACGAAGGAACGCGCCTTGTAAGGGCAAGCCATCATGCAGTAGCGGCAACCGATACAGATATGGCGATCCACCAACACAATTCCATCTGTGCGCTTGAAAGATGCCCCTGTTGGGCAGACATCGACACAAGGTGGATGTTCACAATGCTGGCACATCATCACCAGGCGATTGATATGCCCGGTACTGTTATCCTTCAGTTTGACGGCGCGAATCCACTGTGCATCAGTCGCCGGTCTGCCGTGTCCGGTCAAGCCGTGTTCACTGTTACAGGCATCGACACAGGCACTGCAGCCTTCTGCGCATTTATTCGCGTCGATCAACATCCCCCAGCGATGCTTGGCGGACGCACCCTGGGATTCAGGGTCAGCGCCGGCCACTGTATGCAGGAGTACACCTGGAGCGACGACAACCGCTCCAGCCGCTGCAACTGTCGTTCCGACAAACTTGCGGCGGTTCATATCCGGCTGGTCATTTTTAACACTCACGATCAGTCTCTCCGCATATTACCTGGCAGACTCGCTGCCGGCATGGATAACAGGATGCCACTCTTTCAACGATGAGGCGTTGAGGCTCTGGAACTTCATCCGTTCGAGGTCTACCGCCCCAAGGGAGCCCTTGCCCTGCATAGGTGTCGTTCGGTGACACTGGAAACAGGCAGGACTCACAGCCACATAGGCATGACAAGCCTCGCAGAACTGGCCTTCATCAGTCACCGGAACCGCATTGCCATCACTATCTTTGGATGCATGGCATTCAACGCAGTCAATAAGACTGAACTTAGCTCCGCGAATACCGTCACGCACGGTCTCAACCCGCTGATGCTTGAGGTAATCCATGTGGTTTCGACGAATATCATTCGTCTCCGCCACACAGCTCTCCATCGAAGCCGCCTTCGAGCCCTTGATTACGGCGGTATCACCTGTAGCTTGCAGGCTGGTCACTGCGAAAGCAGCACCTGCCAACAGGTAGGTGAAACGCCTGATGCTGTTGAAAGAACTTCGCATCACAGCTCCTATATTATTCGCCGAGACCCATCTGAATGTAGCCTGTAGGACAGACATCGGTGCAAACGTGGCAGCCAATGCACTTGAAATAGTCGGTATCTACATAACGACCGGTGGTTGATTCGCCACGTTTGACACGGAAGACCGCATCCTGGGGACAGAAAATCACGCAGTTGTCACATTCGAAGCACATGCCGCAACTCATGCAACGCTTCGCCTCTGCCTGAACCTGTTCAGTGTTCAGAGGGATCAGGCGCTCTTTGAAGTGGCCAAGCACGTCGTCCGAACTGGGGACCTCTTCGTTACGGATATTACGGGGCGTCGGCTCGAAGTAACCCAGAAAGAGTTGATCCGCAGGAATAATCTCCTGCTTGGAACGATCCTCAAAGTTATGCACTGCATACTTGGCAGAATTGGTGCCGCGCAGGTCACTTTCGGTTTTGTCGAAGTGCTCGGGTTCCATGTGCGCCTCTTTCAGCTTCTCCAGGAGGCTGAAATGGTGAACATCGACCTTGGGACGTTTCCCCTGTTCTTCGTGCTTGAGGAAGTGATCGATACTTTCAGAGGCGATGGAAGCCTGACCAATCGCAGTCGTCAGTAGATGCGGGCGGATGATGTCACCTGCCACGAAGTGACCCGGCTTACCGGGTATCTGATAAAGCTTGTCGGAATCGATGAGACCACGACCGTTATCGAAATCCTCAAGGCCGGTCATATCACCACCCTGACCAATCGCTGCAACGATGAGATCCGCTTCGAGAACACGCTCGGTACCCTCTGTGGGGATGGGCGTCATACCATCCATGGTGCAGTCGCACACTCTCAGTGCCTTTGCCCGGCCGTCTTCACCCTTGATCACTTCCAGGGGCATCACACCGTCGAGGATGGTAACACCCTCAGTCGTTGCATCACTGATCTCGTGCTCCGCAGCCATCATCTCAGGCTTGAGGAAGAGAGAGGTCAGTGTCACATCAGAACCCTGCGCTGCAGCAGCACTTGCGGCATCATGAGCAACGAAACCGTCTTTCACAACCAGCTCAGGGCGGTCAGTCGGATTGGTATGTTCGATGTGTCCAAGGCGACGGGCAACCGACACCACGTCGATAGAGGTATCACCACCACCGATACAGATCACCTTGTCGGCGGTCACTTTCATGCGGCCTTCGTTAAAGGCCTTGAGGAAGGCAACACCGCTAATGCAGTTGGGGGTATCGTCCCAACCGGGAATAGGCAGGCCCCGGCCACTCTGACATCCCAGTGCCCAGAGAAGCGCATCATACTCTTTCTCGACATCAGCAACCGCCACGTCTTTACCGACGCGCGTCTCCATGCGCAGTTCAACGCCCATATCGACAATACGCTGAAGTTCAGCGCCCAGCTTGTCACGGGGAATACGATAGCCGGGGATGCCATAGCGCATCATACCGCCAAGTTCCTTGTTCTCGTCGAACAGGGTGACGGCATGGCCCATACGGCGCAGCTGGAAGGCTGCCGCCATACCGGCGGGACCACCACCGATGACCGCTACCTTCTTACCGGTATCTTCACCAGCGGTAAACGAGTAACCCTGCTCAATGGCGTTGTCGCCGATGAACTGCTCAACTGAGTTGATACCGACAAAGTCTTCAACCTCGTTACGGTTACAGCCATCCTGACAAGGCGCAGGGCAGACACGTCCCATCATTGAAGGAAAAGGATTGGAGCCGGTGGCACGCTCGAACGCATACTGTTGCCACTCTTCACCCTCTACCGGCTTCTCCTGTTCACGAACGATCGCCAACCAACCACGGATATCGTGTCCGGAAGGGCAGCTGCCCTGGCACGGTGGGGTGCGATGGATATAGGTAGGACACTTATGGGAGGTGTCCTGAACAAAAATCTTGTCTGTCCAGTCATCCCACTGATCGTCACCCTCTTCATACCGACGCCAGGTGATATCTTTTTTCATCTCTTCACTAGGAGTAGCCATTTTTGTCTCCTTAACCTATATCTAATTTTTCGAATCGCCGGTCAGCATCACAACTTACCGGTGAATATTTAACCGCTAGTCTAAACTTTAATCGTCGTCATCTTCGCCATAACCAGGAGCTTCTTCCGGCGGCGTTTTTCTGTTCAGCACGATGGCATCACTTACCAACTGGTGAACACTGACAATCTGATACATGTCCATGCCGTAGTAGGGCAGAACCTTGGTAAACTGGCTCTTACAGATGGCGCAGATCGCCGCCATGTGGGTAACACCTTTCTCGTTCATGACGTTCTGAAGCGCAGTCATGCGGGGCAGTGCGCCCTTGACCCGAATTTCCATCAGGTCATCAGTCAGCAGACCGCCACCACCACCGCAGCAGAAGGTCCGTTCGTGGATCGTATCCCACTCCATGTCATAAAAATTGTTGCAAACCGCCTTGATGACATTGCGTGGAATATCGAACTGGCCCCCCGGGGTGTCCCCCATGCGGGTGGCACGCGCCACATTGCAGGAGTCGTGGAACGTGAGCGTCTTGTCATCGTTCTCGGACTTATCCAGCTCCAGGGTACCCTGCTGGATCTCATTCCAGGTAAATTCGCAGATATGCTGCGGCACCGGGTAGTCAGGATCCAGGAAGTCGAATGGGCCGGCCAAGGTATTCAGGAAGCTATAGGCCACGCGCCAGGCGTGTCCACACTCGCCAAACACGATGCGTTTGACGCCCAGTTCCAGTGCGGCCTCACGTACCCGCAGGGAGATGCGTCGCATGTTTTCGTAGGAACCGATAAACATACCGAAGTTGGCCGCCTCTGACGCCGTGGTACTCAGAGTCCAGCTAACGCCCGCTTCGTGAAATACCTTTCCGTAGCCGATCAGGCCGTCTACATGGGGCTCTGCAAAAAAGTCCGCAGAGGGGGTAACCAGGAGGATATCCGCGCCCTTGACATCCAGGGGATATTTAACAGCGACTTCGTCCTCGTCGTAAACATCCTCTTCAAGGCCTTCCAGTGTATCGGCCAGCGCGGGGCCAGGCAGGCCCAGGTTGTTGCCGATCTTAAACACCTTGGCGATGATTTCGTTACAGTACTTCTGACCTACGCCGACCTGCGCCATGATCTCGCGGGCAGCCATGGATATCTCTGCAGTATCGATACCGTAGGGGCAGAATACTGAGCAGCGACGACACTGCGAACACTGATGAAAATAGCTATACCAGTCGTCGAGCACCTCTTCCGTCAGGTCTGCCGCACCAACCAGTTTTGGGAAGTATTTGCCCGCAAAAGTAAAGTAGCGGCGATAGACCTTACGCAATAGGTCCTGGCGCCCGACAGGCATGTTCTTGGGATCCTTGGTACCCAGAAAGTAGTGACACTTGTCCGTGCAGGAACCACATTTCACACAGGAATCAAGGTAGACCCGAAACGAGCGGTAGCGACTCAGCAGGTCACCCATCTTCTCGATGGCTCTATCATGCCAGTCGTCAACCTTTTCACCCGGAAAACCCAGTGGTTCCTGGTGCTCAGGTTTGGCCACAAAGCACGTAGTGTGCGCCATAGCCCCTTCTTCGATATTCGGAACATCAACAAATTCTGAAAGTTCCGGTGTTTCAAATTTCGCCTTAGCCATCTGCAGCCCTCTTAGGCCAAGTTGATATTCTTAGGATTCTTCGAGCTTTTTCGCCCAAGGAGCCAAGTGCCGTTTCTCACGTGGATTATCGACCTGGTTTCGGGACGGGCTGAAGAATATGCCAGGGATATGCAGCAATTTGCTGAAGGGCAAAATGATCATCAGCACGGCGACAAGTGTCAGATGCATGATCAGCGCAAAATCCATCGGCAGTTCGCCACCACTGAAGGTAAACAGCCCGCCGAAGAACTGCTTGACCATAACAACGTCAGTGTGGATAAGGAATGTCATCATCAAGCCGCTAAAGCCGATGAAGATGAGCAGTAGCAACATCAGGTAGTCTGAAGGTGCTGAAATATAACGTACACGATCAACGAAAATGCGGCGCAGGAAGAGACCACCGAGTCCGGCAACCATGGCAAAACCTGCATAGATACCAAAAGGCTGGATCAGTGCGATCGGAAGCGGAACGGGATCGACAAAATAACGGACATGACGTGCCAGCACCACAAACAACCCCATGTGGAACATCCAGGAAAAGATCCAAGTCCACTTGGTGCTTTTGAAAAGGCTTTCAAAGAAAACCACTTCACGGAACATACGCATTACCACACCGGTCTGAGTCACAGGGGCCGGGGTGGTGGGAATCTTTAATGGTGCAGGTGTCTTGGCGTACTGCACAATTTTACGTGCCAGACCAAGTACCAGAACGATGGTCGCTACGATAAACAGCAACGCGTAGACTGTTGACATGTTCCTGCGTTCCTCAGAAGGATTAAATGACCGGGAGGAAAAAACTCCTCCCGGACTTCAGCTACTGCTTAGATGCAGCCAGTAGGCTTGGGCAGACCGGCAAAACGGCAAGCCTGTTTACCAGGACCGTAAGGGAACAGACCGTACAGGTACTTGCTGTTGCCCTTCTCTTTGCCCAGTTTCTTACCAACAGCCTTGGTCAGAACGCGAACAGCTGGAGCAATCTGGTACTCTTCGTAGTATTCACGCAGGAAGTTAATGATATCCCAGTGCTCATCAGTCAGCTCAAGGTCATCTTCCTTCGCCATCTCTTCTGCAACTACGGGCTCCCAATCAGCCAGAGTTACCAGGTAACCCTCTTCGTCAGTCTCAAAAACTTTACCGTTAGCTTCGATAGCCATTGTATTTCTCCAATAGAGTTAAATTATTCAGTTGGGATTTATCAGACCCAAGCCGAAACTTTATCGTTTTCGACAGCCAGGTTGACAAAACCCGCGTAATCCACAACTTCAATGCCTTCAGCAAGCTTCTCTTCAGAGATGCCACGGGCCTTCAGGTCAGGGCCAAGGGCATAAAACTTGACACCGGATGCTGCAGCCACCTTCTCAGCAACGGCGTTACCCTTCATTGCCCCATAAACACCATCTTCATACATCAGGACGGCGCTACCCTCTTTTGCATAACCCAGGCAATCTGCCAGTGAGTTCTTCTCAAAGGGGGATTTATTAACAGTATGCAAAGTACTCATGCGATCTCTCCGCCTTTAGAAGCTATAGACAATGTCCTGGTCATCCAGAACATCCGCCAGTTCATCGCGACTGACGAGACGAATCGAATCCTTCTCTGCCCAGTCGTCATCTTCGTCTTCCCAAGTGAGAGGCATCAGATCATCAAGGGTCAGACCCCGCTCTTCCAGAGACTCTTTCTCCACATAGAGCTTGGTAACATCATAATCACCCAGCGCCTTGTAAGTAGTGGAGAAGTTCTTCATACCGGACTCAGAAGTATCCTGCCCTTCGAGCAACTGATAAACCCCATCTCCGATAAACGCCAGACTGACATCCTGATCGAACGCAGCACCAATCAGTACAACTTCCAGTGACTCCCACGCATAGATGGTTCCGTAGGGAGCACGGCGGTTGAGATACATGAATTTCTTGATAGTTTCAGACATCGTTCAACCTCTAATCTCAATCACCGAAAACAACGAGACGCTCGGACTGTATACCCGCTTCGATCAACTGACCGAGACCGGAGATCCGGAAGCCGTCAGCGATGTTCTGGGCATCTTTACCGTTACGTTGCATCTCACCCTCGTCCACAATTCCGCGACGTTGCGCGGCTGCCACGCAGACAACCAGATCGAGATCGTGTGCCTTACCCAGTTCCGACCAGCGATTGACGATATTTCTGTCATCCTGGGGAGGAGTGGTGAGATTGGTGCCGTTGTTCACGCCGTCGTGATAGAAGAAGACACGCATGATCTCGTGCCCTGCATCCAACGCGGCCTTGGCGAACTGGTAGGCCGAATCAGTCGCTTGATGCTGATAGGGCCCCTCGTTTACCTGAATCGCAAATTTCATCAGTTATAACCTTCCTGTTGAAAGACTTGAGCTTGGCTCTGCAATCAGAACCGTATATGAGCAGAAGCGTTCAGGTTGGCACGACCGCCACGCCAATTATCGATGTGATACTTGGTAAAAGGCAGTCCGGTCTTCTCGAAGAAGCTCGGCCATCCGATACGCTCGGCCCATTCGCCCATGCGCTCGTAGTCTTTCGCATCCGCCTTGTAGGCAGCCAGAATCTGCTTAACGATTTTGGAGACCTCAGGCCAACGCGGTGGGTTGTTCGGAATACCGGATGCAACCAGCTTGTGAAAGGTAGGCTTGGAACGAGCATTGGAGTGCTTACCGCCAACCCAAACTGCGAAATTGGAGTGCTCAGGATCATTGATCTGCATCGGAGGACATGGCGGAAAGCATGCGCCGCAGCAGATACACTTCTTCTCATCAACTTCGAGAGAAGGTTTGCCGTTAACCATTGCAGGACGAATAGCCGCTACCGGGCAACGAGCCACAACTGTAGGACGTTCACAAACGTTACCGACCTGAGAGTGATCGATCTTCGGCGGCTTGGTGTGCTGAATGTTGATCGCGATATCACCCTGGCCGCCGCAGTTGATCTGACAGCAGGAAGAGGTCAGACGAACACGGTTCGGCATCTCTTCATGGGTGAACTCGTCGATGATCTCATCCATCAGCGCTTTAACAGCACCGGATGCGTCAGTACCGGGAATATCGCAGTGCAACCAACCCTGGGTATGGGATACGGTGGAGACGGAGTTACCGGTACCACCAATCGGGTTGCCGTGAGCCGTCAATGCGTCGATCAGCGGCTGAACCTTGGATTCCTCGCTAACCATGAACTCCATGTTGGAGCGAATGGTAAAACGGACATAACCTTCTGCAAAATCATCGGCGATATCCATCAACTCGCGAATCTGATGAATGTCCATCTGTCGGGATGTAGCAGCACGGACAGTCCAGATCTCGTCACCGCTATGAGCCACATGATGCAAAACACCAGGGCGTGGACGATCATGATACTTCCAGTTACCGTAGTTCTTCTTCATTACAGGATGCAAGAACTCCTGTATATCACGTACGCCCATCTCGTCTGGCATGCGAGGTGCTTCAGCCATGCTAACCTCCAAATTTCAATAATCGAATTCTATTCTACGCAATAGCGTTGATGTGTGATTGACATGAAACAAATCACCGGGAAATAATTCCCAGCAATTTGTTTCATCGCCTTACTTGGCTTTGCGCTCAGCCCACTTGGCAGCTTCCTCATCCCAGTTGTCCATACGGACATAAGGATTGGTGCGAGGCTGGGCGATCATATTCGGATCGATCTCGATACCGATACCTTCCAGGAAGTTGGTCAGACCAATACGTTCGATCATCTCACCGGTACGTTCGTGCTCCAGTGCGTTCTCTGCAAAGAAGTCCAGAACTTCGGTACCCAGCTCTTCCAGCCATTCGAAATCCTCATCGGTTTCCATCTTGTGGAAAGGCACGATTACGGTACCCATCAGATCGCCGATCTTCAGAGTACGCTTACCGCCAATCAGAACGCTGACGCCACCATCATCACCCGGAGAGAGGGCCTTGTTCATGACGTTCAGGCAGTGCATGCAACGCACGCAGTTGCCGTTATCAACCGCCAGGGTATCGTCGTCGTTCAGTGAGAGCGCCTGAGTCGGGCAGCGGGTGATGACATTGTCGATCACATACTTGCGGCCTTTGTTCTCCACGAAAGCCTTGACCTCAGCCTGGTCGACCTTCATGTCGTCGCGCCATGTACCGATGACAGCGAAATCAGAACGATGAATGGCGTTCATGCAATCGTTCGCGCAGCCGGAAACCTTATACTTCATCTTGTAAGGCAGAGCCGGACGATGCAGGTCGTCAAGCGCATTGTTCACCAGGGTACGCATTGCCCGGCCTTCGTCGAAGTTGGACTGCTCGCAACGGGCAGCACCGACGCAGGACATGGAGGTACGCACGGCGGGACCCGCGCCGCCCATGTCAAAGCCCATCTCATTGATTTCATTAAAGAATGGCTGAACGTTCGCAGAGGAGCAACCCTGGAACATGATATCGCCAGACTGGCCGATACCGCAGATCAGACCGGATCCGTACTTCTCCCAGATATCGCACATGTCGCGCAGTGTCTTGGTATCGAAGTGAGAGCCAGGAGGTGGCATGATGCGAATAGTGTGAAATTCAGCCGCATCAGGGAATTTGGGGGTTCCGTCCTCGTTCTTCAGCTCGGTAAAGCGGGGGATGACACCACCACCGTAGCCTACAACACCAACGGTGCCGCCCTTCCAGTAGCCCTTCTTGGTCTCGTAGGAGGTCTCCAGCTGACCCAGCAGGTCAACTGCAATGTCGTTATCTTTCGCAAGGCGCTTGATACCGCTGATAAAGCTCGGCCAAGGGCCGCTCTCCAGCTGATCAAGCATGGGGGTGTCATGCATCTGTTTTGCCATCACTCTTTCTCCCAATGGTCGTTTGTGTAGGGTATTTGGCCGATTGATATCCTGTTTTAATTAGCCCGGCCATAACACCGTGCGCAGGAACAGCCTCTTCCCCTGCAATACATTACCGCTGCAGGTTGAAGACCTGCTCCTACTGGCGGCCAATTTTAGGAGTTCCTAATGCAGCACCATATCCTTCCGATGGGGGGGGGGTCCGGCTTTCTTCTATCCCATATGGGATATATGCAATCGCTCCACGATGTATTGCACACTCAATCAGTGGCACTAAATATCTAACAATTACAATTAGTAAGAAAATATAATTGAGTTTGCAGACATATAAACGACCGTAAATCTCAATAAGCTATATCCCCATTAATAGAATATGATTGAGTCAACAATCTGGATAACGCACTACATAAATACCTCATGAATAGTTGAGTAATTTACTATGTAATCGCGTTCCCCAATTCGTTATAATCTCACCCCTGAAACAATTTTGAGCCAAGCGTAACCCAAACAATGCTCTATCTAAGTGAAGTAATGATGCAGAATCCTGACTTCGAGACATTTGAACAGCTTCAGATCGCCGTCAAGGAGCGCTCGAAAACAGAGATGTTTTTCCGCATTGACGTAAAACCACCCTATCCGGATACACCGGAGAACTGGGAAGACCGACTGGAAGCCAGTTTTACCTAACACTTGTTACACAACGAGAAGTACCCGTGAAATATCTCGAATCAGAAACCTTCATCGGTGATGCCGAATGCTCAGATGATGCCGTCAAACCGACCCAGCAACTTGAGCAACGCCTCAAAAAACTGCTGGGAGAAGTCAGCGCACTCCCAAACGATATCTCTGTCGAACAACGCCTCAAGCCCATCCTTGAGAGCGGCTATATCATGCTCGATCTTGACCGCCTGGATGAAGCCTGGGAGATAACCCGCCCCACACTTGACCAAGCCATATCAGCCGGGTTGTGGCTGCAGGCGGTCGAAGCCTGCGACATTCTCTATCAGACCGGCAATGACAACGCCCTCAGAGCGCTGGCCCACGGTATCTGGCTCGGTGTCACCTTCCCCATCGAACCGGGACTGAGCGTCGCCATGCTGCAGCACCTGGTCGACGAGACACCGGACAACTCCGATGGCGCGGCCGTTGCCGCCGCCACTGCCGGCTATATCGTGGACATGCGTACCGAGGAGCCGGATCGGGAAGAGTTGAAGTTTTTTACCAACCAATTGATGGGCCAGGTCGCCCGCCGCCACAGTCAGGTCGAGGAGCAGGAGATCTTCGATTTTTGGGTGGAGCGCATGGAACTGGATGACCCCTCCAAGTTTTTACCCCGACTGGCCCAGGTGCTGGACATCGTCAACGAAGACGGCTGGTGGTTCGATCGCGATAAACTTCGAGATCAGATTCCTGCGGATCAGTAACTCATAGAGACCCATATGTTCTGGCAAGAGGAAAGTGATGAGACGGTCTATGTCGTACCCGACGATGTAATAGACCTTGCCTACCAGATGAAGTGCCGGGCGCTGCCGGTCGATCACGCCTGGCCGCTGGCTTCAGCGATACATCAGGCACTGCCCTGGTTTGCCAAGGAGCCGCAGGCAGGCTTGCACCTCATATACGGCGCCGACTCCGGCAACGGCTGGGAGCGTCCCCAGGATGCCGCTGACACCCTCTATCTCTCACGCCGCACCCGTCTTATCCTGCGACTACCCAAAGAGCGCCTCCCCGACGCCGAGGCCCTCACCGGTCAGACCCTGGACGTGGCAGGCAATCTACTGACGATCGGCAAGGGCATCCCCCGACTGCTTGGCATGACCACCACCCTCTACTCCCGCTTTGTCGTGGACGAAACGGACGGGGACGAGGATCAGTTTATTTCAGCAGCTGTCAAAGGTCTGCACGCCCTGAATCTGCGCTTCAAGAAAATACTCAGCGGCAGGCCTTTCGCCTTCTCCACACCGGAAGGTGAGATTTCGACTCGGAGTTTGATGGTAGCCGGCCTGTCCCTGAATGATGCAGTGAGACTACAGGAGAACGGCCTGGGTCCCCTCCGAAATCGCGGATTCGGCTTGTTCGTTCCCCAAAAGTCTGTTTAATATATAGCGTTTTAATGATTTTCTTGATTGGCGGGTGTATGCAAGTCATCCGTCACAAATGCACACGAAGGAGAAATCAATGTCGTACGAAGTAAATGGCGCAACCGTCGAGGCCGACGATCATGGTTATCTGGTCAATTCAGCCGACTGGAATGAGGATGTCGCCAAAGCCATCGCCGCTGCCGAAGGTATTGAGCTGTCCGAAAAGGGTTGGGATATCGTCAACTACCTGCGGGATGAGTACCTCAACAACAACGGTAACCAGCCCAATGAACGCAACATGGTCAAGCACTTCAAGAAAGTCTGGACCGACATCCCGAAAATGGACACCAAGGTACTCTACAATGAGTTCCCCACTGGCCCTGCGAAGCAGGCGGGGAAGATTGCCGGTACGCCTGAGACCAAGCGTAAGGGCGGTTATTGATCTTTAAGGCTAAAGGTGGCCGTGCCAATGGATGGGCCGATCACTGGCATTTCTACCGTTGGTGACTGAAGGTCCGTAGGCCGGTTCAAGCGTAGCGGAACCGGCAACCTATCTCGCTCTGCCAAAGCCAGGATGCCCGATCCGCTACGCTTGATCGGGCTTACAAGCCTTAGCCTTTAGCCTCCAAAATCGCCTCCATATCCGCCTCCCGAACAGGAAAAGTGCAAACACCAAACAGCGGATAGCGCTGCTGCACCTTATCGAGCCGGTATTGGTGATTGGGATCGTATAGGACAATGACCCGACTATCAGGACTGTATTTCTGCAGGGTCGCCATCAGCGACTCAAGGTTACTCATCCGGTCACGGAACTCCGGATCAAAATTAAACTCCGTAACCACCACTACAGGTGTGTGCTTTTTCAGCCAGGCCTGCGCCTTTCGCACCGAATTGACCATCTCGACCTGATAGCCGTGGCGTTGATAGAGCGGTGTAAAGTTGGGATAGCCCCCAAACTCCACCACCGCAAGTAATTCCTGATCTTTCATGTGCTTGATTTTATCCCCTCACGAAACGAAGATTCAGGCTGGATTTTAACTGTTAAGACGAGTCTGTTCATGCTGCTGAAGCTGATTATTGGTGAATATTCCATGGATATGGAGATCCGGGAGAACTACCTGGAGACGATGACCGACTCCTTCGACAAAATGGATCGGGAGATGCGACTGGGTGTGCAACTCGGCCAACAGTGGGTGGGCGACCCCACTCAGCTCCAGCGCTGTCAGGTCGCAGCAGACAAACTGCTGTCTGCGATTGAAAACCACAATGAAACCCTGGCAATGTTGACGGGGGGGTATATCGCTTCACGCCTTTCCGGCATCAAGCAGATCAAGATCAACACCGACGGGGAACCGGCGGAGACTGAATTTCACTAGGGATTGCGCATAGTTTAGCCCGTAGGCCTGATCAAGCGTAGCGGATCAGGCAGTGGGTTCGGTACAACCAACAGGCTTCGTGCCGGTTCCGCTACGCTTGAACCGGCCTACATCCCTGTTCTCTCAGAGTTTATTCTGCTCGACCAATACCGCTATCGGTCGAGCCGATTCGGCGCCATACCGATCAAAAAGATTGAGCAGACGGGTTCCCAGATGCGCCCAGTGCTGTTCCCCGCTGGCGGCTATACGCGTCAATCTTGACAGATCTCCGGTTGCGACCCATCTATCATAGGCTTTGATCAAGGCGGGAAAGAGGGTCTTGCGCATCCCCCCAAGGCTGCCGACATAGAAGTGCAGTGAGGCAGCATCCGCCTTTTTCACAAGCGCCGGGAGGGTCACAAGACAGTCAGCCCAGTGATCTCTCACGGCACGGGCCATCAACTCCGCCGGGGAGTGGACCACAGACATCACCATCTCATTCCAGGCGTCGCCGACCTCCCTGCCTACCCGATACTCACCCCGCTCATGCAACAGCACAGCGTTCAGCTCATTCTCAACCATGGCATCGAGAGAAACTTCCAGAGCATCCTCGAAATCGTAACAGGCAAAGGCCCGCCCCAACGCATTATCAGGCCGGCGCCAACGCCAGCTCTCCAACTTCTCCCACAACAGTCGCCGGAAAGACTCGCGGCGGATATATATTCGGTCACCCTGGGTCATGGCCGCCGGCGCCGCCAGGTCCCGGGCCAACTCCCGGCCCGCCACCAATACGGAGACCGACCCCGGCTCCTCCCTGCGTTCCAGGTGACCAAGAAAAAACAGCGGCTTGTTTTTAACCCCATAGCCGGCACTGTAAACCAATCCCAGAGGTTCCAGCTCCCGATAGATCTCTTCCACCGCAAAGGGATCGAAAACCCGCCCACCCAGGGACAGATCGGCAAAAGCCACATCATCGAGTTCACCCCAGAGGGCCTCCCGCTCGCTCAGCCAATCTCCAACCTCGGCTTTCGGCAGCTGAACATCGTAGGCCAACCCCTTCTCCCAACGGTAGAACTCCCGCATCTTCATAAGATAGGTGCAGAGGCCATACTCCGCACCATGATGGGCATCGGAGATATGGCAGTTGTGCTGCACGGCAGCAGTAAACTGTTGCAGAGAATCACGCATTAATCTGGCCGTTGAAATTCACTATTTTCCTAGTAAAATAGTTGGGTATTCGTTGAAGGTAGCACGCCCACCGAACGCATCCAAGTCGGAATATCCCGCGAGAAAGTGCCTAAACTCACCGCCACACAGGCAGTTGAGATGTGGACGCGTGCAGTTACAGGAGAGACCATCTTGGGCATCCGCATCAAAAGCCAGTGGCACCGCGAGGAGACCGACCGTTCTCCCAAAGAGATCGGCGGCGCCATCGCCTTCATCGCCTGGAGGATCGCCCTCGACAAGGCGATCACCCTCCACGGTGAAGACTATGTTTACCACAATGACCAGCAGCGCCTCGGCGTCATCGCTGAGTACCTGGCGTTTGAGACTCAAATCGCCGACCGCATCGTTTATGAGCAGATGAAACCGGAAGAGCGCCAGGAACTGGTAACCGAACTGGTACTGAAACTGGCTAATCACTATCAGGACAATGCCAGGGAGATGGTAGGTCCAGGCGATCACGCCGACCAGTTCATCAAGCTGTTCAACCAGCGTTCCGGCGAGTATGCCGAGTTCAAACTCACTGACGACGGCCCCAGCTATCCTTTCTTCCGCCATCTTGGCTTCGAGATCCAACAGGTTATGGGCGGGGAGCAGGAGAATCACTGGGTCATCGATCAGGTGATGGATAGAGACGCGCCTGACGTCTACAAACAGCTGTCCCGTGCGGTCAAAAACCTCTTTTACTAGGATTCAAAATGCGTCCCACACAGTTGTTGACCATCCTTGAGCAGGAGTTCACCAGCACCCGCTTCGGACACCACACCCCGGTCATGCTCTGGGGACCACCCGGCGTCGGCAAGTCCGATATGGTGCGGCAGGTGGGCGAAAAGCACACTGTGCCGGTAATCGATATCCGCCTCTCCCAGATGGAACCCAGCGATCTGCGCGGCATCCCTTTCCGGGTAGAGAGCCGGGTCGATTGGGCGATCCCCTCGATTCTGCCGGATGCAGCGCGTCACGGAGATGCGGGCATCCTCTTTCTGGACGAGATCACCTCTGCCCCGCCCACCGTCTCCGCCGCCGCCTATCAATTGATCCTCGACCGCCGGTTGGGGGAGTACCAGGTGCCCGATGGCTGGGCCATCTTCGCTGCCGGCAACCGCCAGGGCGACCGGGGCGTCACCTATAGCATGCCTGCACCGCTGGCCAACCGCTTCTCTCACTTCGAGGTAGAGGTAAATCTGGATGACTGGGTCGCCTGGGCCTACCGCAACAACATTGATGAGCGGGTCATCGCCTTCCTGCGCTTTCGCCCTGAACTGTTGTTCGACTTTGATCCGGCCCACAACCCGGTGGCCTTCCCCTCCCCCCGTTCCTGGGAGTTCGCCCATCGGGGACTGCACAAATTCGACAGTCATCCCAACTTGCTGCAGGGGGCGCTGCAGGCCTGTATCGGTCCCGCTGCAGGCATAGAGTTGAAGGCATTTGTGGACAGCCTCGACAAGATGCCCGACCTTGATGCAATCCTTGCCGGTGAGGATGTCCCGGTACCCACCGAGATCGACCTGCAGTACGCCGTCGCCGCCGCCTTGGTGGGACGCGCCATCCGCGCCCAAGAGGGAGACGACCGCAAGGAGATTCATGGTCGCATTCTCGACTACGCCGGACGTTTCCCACAGCGCGAGATGGGGGTGATGCTGGTCTCAGACATGCATCGCGCCATCGGCAACGAACTCTTCGAAGTGTCACAGTTTTCCACTTGGGCACAGGCAATCTCTGATGTGATGTTGTTTGAATGAGTCCGCAAATGGACGCTGATAAACAATGGACATAGAACATATCGAAACCAAGCTGGCCGCAGCCCGCACCAAGCTGATCCTGGATAAGCCGTTCCTGGGTGCGCTGGTCCTGCGCCTGCCTATGGAAGAGGCCGATGAAGCCTGGTGCCCCACCACCGCCACAGATGCCCGCAAGTTCTACTACAACCCTGAATACATCGACCGGCTGACCCTGTACGAAACCCAGTTCATGCTGGCCCACGAGGCACTGCACTGCGCCCTCTCCCACTTCGCCCGCCGCCAGCATCGCCACAAACTGCACTGGGATATGGCCTGTGACTATGCCATCAACCCGCTGCTGATAGGCGAGGACTTAAAACCACCTCCCGGTTCCCTCATCATGCCCATGTTCAAGGACATGACCGCCGAAGAGATCTACCCCTGTCTGGATGAGAAGGACGACGAGGTACCGCTGGACAACCACGTCTACGATAAAGAGAACACCAAGGGATCCGGCAGCAGCAAGAACGAGAGAGATCTCTCCTCCAGCGAGCCCGATACTGAGACCTCGGAGTCGGGGGATAACGGCCAGGACGCCGGAGACGGTAGCGGCGGCGCTTCCCAGCCTCCGCCCCTGTCGGCAGAAGAGCAGGATACCCTCAACATCCAGTGGCAGCAGCGCCTGGCGGGAGCCGCCCAGCAGGCGATGCAGGCCGGTAAACTGGATGGCGCCATGGCCCGCATGGTGGACCATCTACTGCAGCCCCAGCTCCCCTGGCGGGTTCTGCTGGCCCACTACATGACCGCCGCCGCACGGGACGATTTCAGCTACATGCGCCCCTCCCGCCATGAGGGAGAGTTCATCCTGCCCAGCCTGCGCAGCAACCAGGTGGAACTGGTAGTGGCGCTGGACACCAGCGGCTCCATCCAGGAGCAGGAGATGGGAGAGTTTCTGGCCGAGGTCAACGCCCTCAAAGGACAGATACGCGCCCGGGTCACCCTGCTCGCCTGCGACTCACAACTGGCGGCGGAGGCACCCTGGATCTACGAGACCTGGGACGAATTCGAGCTTCCGAAGGCCATCTCCGGCGGTGGCGGCACCAGTTTCAGGCCAGTGTTCGAGTGGGTAAACAAGCAGGGTCTGCAACCTGATCTGCTGGTCTACTTTACCGATGCGGAGGGAGCATTCCCTGAACACGAGCCGCCTTACCCCGTGACCTGGCTGGTCAAGGGCAAGGAGAAAACTCCTTGGGGACAGCGAATCCAGCTGAACTAGGAACAACAGCCCAACGTACCACGCTGGCACCACCGACAAACAGTCGATATTATTAAGGGAACTCCAGCCACCAAATACAATCCATTATGGGTATGGATAGACACAGCAGCACCCCGATTTTTCCGCTATTCGCCCTCCTCATCTCCCTCTGCATCGGCTCCACCGCTACTGCATTCGGTGCAGTGCCTGTCAATGGGACAAACGAAGAGAATATCCGCCTGCCGGAACTGGGATCACCATCAGATCAATATCTGACGCCGGCTGACGAGGCCCGTCTCGGACGCGCCTTCATGCAGAGCATCCTGGAAACGCAGCCAGTCCTGGATGACCCGCTGATCACGGAATATATCCAGACGCTGGGCAACCGGCTGCTCAATAAAAGTGAAGCTGCAGGCCAGGAATACCGCTTTTTTGTCATCGAAGAACCGATGATCAATGCATTCGCCGGGCCAGGTGGCCATATCGGTATCTACACCGGCCTCATACTGGCCACCCAGAGTGAAAGTGAGCTGGCTTCTGTAATCGCCCACGAAATCGCCCATGTCACGCAGAAGCATCTACTGCGCGCCTTCGACGCCGCCAACCGTATGAGCGGCAAGACCGCTGTACTCATGCTGGCGGCTATCCTGGTGGGCATCGCCGGTTCCACCGATGCCGGTATCGCCTTGGCCTCGGGCGTTCAGGCCGGAGCACTGCAGGAGCAGATCAATTTCACCCGCAGCAACGAGCAGGAGGCTGATCACGTCGGTATCAAGATCCTGGCAGATGCCGAACTGGATCCCCGCTCCATGCCGGTCTTCTTCGAGCGCCTGACCCACGCCAACCGGCTCTTCGACAGCGGCATCCCGGAGATGCTGCGCACCCACCCGGTCACCACCAATCGCATTGCGGACGCCTTGGGACGCGCCGAGACCTATTCCTACAAGCAGTACAGCAGCGACCTGCGCTACTTTCTCACCCGTGAAACCCTGCGCATGCGGCAGTTCGAAAAGTCTGACGAGGCTGTGGAGCATTTCCGTAGTGGCCTCGAAGAGGGACGTTATCTGAACAAAGAAGCACACCAGTTTGGTTATGCCCTGGCACTCGCCAAGGATCGCAACTTCCCGGCTGCAAATAAACTGATTACCGAACTGCTGAATAAACGGCCTGACCAAGTCGAATATATCCTTGCAGAAGCTAATATCGCCAAGGAGAGCGGGGGGCGCCAGAAGGCACTGAGATCCCTCGAAACGGCCCACATGCTACTTCCGGATAGCTATCCCGTCACAATCGCCTACAGTAAAATTCTCCTGGAGGCAGGCGAGGCGGAAGAGGCGAAAAAGACCATTGATCAGGCCCGCTCATTTCGCCCGAATGACCCCCGTCTCTTTCGCCTGCTTGCAAAAGCGGAGGAAAACCTGGAAAACAGCGCTCAATCACATCGACTGCTGGCAGAAGCCTACGTCGCTGAAGGCAAGCTGAGTGCCGCAATTCAGCAGTTGGATATCGCCCTGAAACAGAAGAAGACGCAGGATTTTTATCAGGCTTCGCAAATTGAGGCCAGACTCAGGGAACTCAAAGCACTGAAAAAGCTCGAAGATACAAAGAAGAAGTGACGATTTTTGACTTAACAAAAAAACAGGGATTACGGTTTACCCCAAGGAGAGATCAACTAAACCCAAGCTGCAAACACAAGGAAACCCAAGCGGCGATAGGAGAAGTAGCGCCAGAAACATTATAAATCGCTAATAGATAGGCAATTTTTGCTTGCCATAGCCCGGCTTTTCGGTATTCTAACGGCCTACCTGTTAAGGGTATTAAGTAAGCGCACCGATATAGACATTATAATGAGCGCTGCTTTGTGTAGAACCAGGAGGATTGAATGCGGGCAACCGCAGCTCAAACAGCTTTTGCTGTCTCTTCCTTTTGTATTGCTTAGCGGACTTACTGCTATTTCATCTGTCCATGCAACGGATATTTCAAATATTGTCGAAGGCAAGAAGATTGTCTTCGACAGAGAGCGAAGTAACTGTCTTGCCTGCCAAATGATTGATGATGGGTTCAACTTGGGTGACATAGGTCCCCGCTGACCGCCATCAAAGGCTGCTAACCCGGATAAAAAGAGCTTCGAGTTCAAATCCGGGATGCAACAAAATAATACCGGCAGTCGGATGCCACAATTGCGGCATGCGCAAAATACTGTCGGAAAGTGATATCGATAAAGTAGTCGATTTTCTTTACACCCTCTGAGACAACCTATTCTCAATCTGGAGAGTATTTGATGAGTACTGACATGAAACGCAGGATCTTCCTTAAAGGATCTCTGGCCGCAGGTGCGGTCAGTGTTGCTGCAGGCGCCGGTCTGCTGATGCCCCAGCAGGTGCTGGCTGCATGGCCTAAAGCCGCTTTCGAAGCCAAATCGATTCCCGATGCGCTAACTGCGCTGATGGGTTCTGGCGATACCGCCACTTCCGACAAAATCAAGATAAAGGCCCCGGATATCGCGGAAAACGGCGCAGTTGTACCGATCACCGTCGAGTCTTCCATGGAAGGTATCGAGTCGATAGCCATCATCGCCTCTGCCAATCCGGTTCCCCTGACTGCTTCTTTCAACCTGTCAGGTAGCGCGATGGGCTTCGTCTCCACCCGTATCAAGATGGGTAAGACCGGTGATGTTGTCGGCGTCGTCAAGGCTGGCGGCAAACTCTACAGTGCCAGCAAGGGCGTAAAAGTCACCATCGGCGGTTGCGGCGGTTAATCAACCCCCGGACAGCAACGACCCGAATATTCTAGAGGTAAACTGAACATGGCAAAATCTAGCATTAAGATCCGCGCCAAGACCAAGAAAGACGTCACCACCGTAAAAGCACTGATGACCCATCCTATGGAGACTGGCGGCCGCAAGGACAAGAAAACCGGCAAGCTGATCCCTGCCCACTACATCCAGGAAGTCGTCTGCAAGCACAACGGAGCAACCGTGCTGACTGCTAACTGGAGCGGCGGTGTTTCCAAAAACCCCTATGTGTCATTCAAATTCGCCGGTGGCGCCAAGGGTGACTCCGTCGAGATCACCTGGAGCGACAATAAGGGTGGCAGCGGTACTCAGACTGCAAAAATCAAATAAGGCACACTTGAAGGGCGCTCTATCAAACCTACTTTGATGAAGCGCCGGTCCGGGACACCGCAAGGTGTCCCGGATCCCACTATGCAACAGGAACAATTGACCGCACTGGATCGCAAGATCGTCTGGCACCCCTACAGCGCCATCGGTGCCGACCTGCCCGTCTATGCCGTCGAATCAGCCCAAGGTGTACGACTGCGGCTGTGCGACGGCCGGAAACTGATCGACGGCATGTCATCCTGGTGGTGCGCCATCCACGGCTACAACCACCCACAGATGAACGCCGCACTGCAGCGGCAGATGGCATCCATGTCCCACGTCATGTTCGGCGGTCTCACCCACCAACCTGCGGTCGAACTGGCAGAAAAACTGGTGGCAATCACGCCCGAGCCGCTCCATTCGGTCTTCTTCGCCGATTCGGGTTCCGTCTCCGTCGAAGTCGCCATGAAGATGGCAATCCAGTACTGGCACGCCAAGGGTAAGAGAGAAAAACAGCGTTTTCTGGCCCTGCGCCACGGCTATCACGGTGACACCTTTGGCGCCATGTCGGTCTGCGATCCGATAACCGGCATGCACAGCCTCTTCAATGAAACACTGGCACAGCAGTTTTTCGTGGAGAGCCCGGCATGTCATTTTGGCAAACCCTGCAAAGCGGAGGATATCGCGCCACTGGCCGACAACCTCAAGCAAAATCATGAAAAAATCGCAGCGTTGATTTTGGAACCGATCGTGCAGGGCGCCGGCGGTATGCGTTTCTACTCGGCGGACTACCTGCGTCAGGCAAGGGCATTGTGTGATCAATATGGCGTACTGCTCATCCTCGATGAGATCGCCACCGGTTTCGGGCGCACCGGCAAACTGTTCGCCTGTGAGCATGCGGGCATCTCGCCGGATATCCTCTGTCTCGGCAAATCACTGACCGGTGGTTATATGACTCTGGCAGCAACCCTGACCACCAGGGAAGTCAGCGGAACCATCAGCCAAGGAGATCCCGGACTCTTTATGCACGGCCCGACTTTCATGGCCAACCCCCTCGCCTGCTCCGCCGCGCTCGCCAGCCTCAAACTGCTGCTCGACTCGCCCTGGCAAGAAAATGTTGCCCGATTACAACAAGGTCTGGAACAAGGACTGGCGCCCTGTCGTAACTTCAAGCATGTCGCAGAAGTCCGGGTTCTGGGTGCAATTGGCGTTGTCGAAATGAAGGAACCCGTTGTCATGGAAGAGATCCAACCCAGGTTTGTGGATGCCGGCGTATGGGTTCGCCCCTTCGGAAAACTCGTCTACCTGATGCCGCCCTTTATAATGGAACAAGAAGATCTGGCGACACTGACCAGGGCTGTAGTTGAGGTGGTGAGAAGCACATCCCCATCATGAGAGTGGGTGTGTACTGAGAAACATTGCCTGGCAGCAAGCAGCCAAGAAAACGGGCGGAACTGCGTTCAAACAGCTAATAGTGCAGGATAGAGTCTGAAGATTACAATTTAATTGAGGCGATTTTTCCTCTGACCCAAGTTACATTCCACGCGAAAATATCACTTTGTCCCACCTACACTTTCGTCATCCAGCAAAACGGCATCCGCCTCTTCTTCGAGTAACTTTGCCCACTCGTCTTCCAGAGACCCCGCCTCGGTGACACTCTCTTCAACCTCCAGATCAGTGACATCCGGGATTTCTATATCAACGGGTTCAAGTCCATCAACCAAGGCCTCGTCATCATCAGCTAGCACCAATACATCTTCCAGTTCCAGTTCCAGTTCCAGTTCTGGTTCTGGTTCTGGTTCTGGTTCTGGTTCTGGTTCTGGTTCTGGTTCTGGTTCTGGTTCTGGTTCTGGTTCTGGTTCTGGTTCGAGCTCGGGTTCCAATTCATCTACATCGACAATCAGCTCATCTTCAGATACTTCCACCTCTGCCACATCTTCGAGAATAACATCCAACGCCTCTTCAGGTTTTTCCTCTTCTTCATCCGCATCTTTACTCAGAAACTTGCCAAGCATCTGTCCTTTGTCTACTTCGTTATCCGAGCCACCGGCAAACATGGATGAGTATTCATTAAGCATGCGCCCCATGGTGTCCATGGTCACCCTGAGCTCATCAGAGAGTCTTTCATTATCCGACTTCAGTCGTTCAATCTCGCCGTCCTCGGCTCCATCTGTTCCTGACACTTCGTCACCCGTCGCTCCTGTGGCCTCCGGCAGTTCCAAAGCCTGGTAGCCAACAACCAGGTTCTCCATATCGATGTCGATCTGTTCGAATGCCACCACGTCCCGTTTGAGAAAACCGTTGATGATGTTCTGGTAGAGTTTCATCTCCGATTGAGACAGATCGTGTACCGCCTGATTCAGTGTCTCTCCTTCATACTTGTACTCATTCGAGAGCCGTTTTTTCAGCCGCTCTTTGCGCATCATTTTATCTGTCTGGATCTTAGCCACCAGGATCTGTGCCGCCTTTCTCTCCTTGCCCTTTTTGATCATTCCCAACGCGATGAGGACGCCACTGAGCAATAGCAGTCCCAGCATCAATTCACCCAATATCAGGACAGTCAGACGGCTTAATTCGATCATGCCGCCTCCTTCACTTCTGCAGCCGGTTTGCTTTCTGGCAACTCCTCATCCAACAGACTCACCAGGCCTTGCTGGTTGCGACGGCGCATCCACCAAAAACCACCGCCCAGGGCCAGCAGCAGGAGCAGGTTGCCCACGCCAATCCAAACAGCGGTAATCAGCCAGCCCTCCTCCTCTTCCTCAACAGCCGGTTCAGGTTCTTCTGCACGCTTTTCCTCTACCGTTACAGCAGGCGATTCTGCCGCTGGTGTGGGTGCTGGCTCAGTTACCGGTTCGGGTTTCGGCTCAACCGCAGCGGGTGGCGGCAAAATGCCTTCCACTTCAACCGGCGCATCGAAATACTCAACGGACTCGCCCGCAACAGTTTTTGCATCCACACTGACGACTATTTTTCGCGCTCCGGAAAAGGTTGTGATGTCCAGGATTCCCTGGCTGACACCACCTGCATCCTGTATCAAATCAAGGGGTGTCTGCTCACCCTCCGCCGTTTCAAGCCAGACTTGGCTCTTCACGCTGGCAGGGTCGACAAGATCCGCTGCGGGTGTCAGGGTCAACAACAGCTGATTGGGAATCTCTCCGGGTTTTACTTCCAGCGTCACTGGCGGAACCACTTCATAACTCATGCGCTTTTCCCGCACGAAGGTTCTGCCTTTGGCGCTGATGATCAATTCACCGTTACCACTACTGAGGGACTCTCCACCGAACCGCATGGAGAAAAAGCCGTCCCCTGCCTTGGGGTCGAGACCCTTGCCGTCATCAAGCAGGGGCCTTGGCTCCGATTCACCGTTACCATCACGCTGTTGAGCTGTCGCCTCGACCACATTGAGGAAGGCCTTTTTCCTGATGCGTTTACCGTGATCGGTAAAGCTCACCAGGAACGGTAACGACTGTCCGTGGATCAGTCGATTGGGCAGGTCCGTGGTATTCATCTTGAGATCGGTGACCACCATCACCCGGTTGTCCGGATCGACCTCGGCCCGAATACGCCACTCCCCGGATTTAGGATCACTGATAGTCAGCATGTCGTAACCTTCATCACGATGCCAACTGATTGAATCCGGCACTGACTCCGCATCGATAGGTTTGCCGCCCGGAGGGATAAGCTGTGTGGGTTTGGCGCCTGGCTTGTGGAACACCAGCACCGTAGCCTCGGTGATGCTGTCGTCGATAGTGAATTTGTTGTCTTTCAGAGGCACGGCATCCGGTTTGCCCACCTTCTCGAAGATACGCAGAAAGACTCTCTGCAGCTGATTGGCATCATTGACCTGCTCGTACCAGCCCCCAGTGGCCTCTGCCAATTTGCGCATCAGCTCATGATCGGCATTTTCAGAGAGCGCGATGGTATTGACGGCAACCCCCATTTTTTTCAGCCGTGGAAGTATCTTGTTCAAAATCTGTTTGCGGGACGCCTTGTTCTTCGCCTTGTTACGCGAGATATCGACCATGCCGTCGGTGAGCAGAATCAGGCTGCGACGATAGAGTGTGGGTGGCCCTTCCCAATCCTCACTGGCCCGTTTCAGGGCCATCTCGATATTGGTTCTTTGACCTGGAGAACCGATCTTTTTCGACTCATTCCTCGCCTTCCGCTTCCACGCCGCATCGACCTGTCCCAGCGGGATCTGCATGTTGACGTACTGGCCGAATGTCCAGACTCCGGCACGCGTGTCGGCGGGTAGTAACCCCACCAGTAGCCGCAAGGCGGGACGACGCAGATTCCCAGGATCGTTTTTCTTCATACTCCCGGATATATCGATCAGGATACGGACATCCGCCTTCTCTCCCGTCGCCGGTTTTGCCTGTGTGGGTGGTGCTCCCAATCCCAACACCACCAGTATCAAAACTGGAAATATCCAGCCACCTCGCATCTTCATGCCTGTTCTCTCTTATCGTGAAAGTCTGTCTACTCCCTGTAGTAGCGGCAGAATCCGTTAACACTTTAATTCTTTGGGGTGAACAGGCGTATTGGTCGTATGGCCTGGGTCGGACTCAAACCAGGCGCAATAGTGGGCAATCAGTATGAGGTGTGACGGTTTGACACCGACAGTTACGAACGTGGTTGATTATAGGGAGAGGGTTTGCCATCCGGCTGCATGTCAAAGCGTTTGTAGGACCAGAGGTACTGCTCAGGACTGATCCGCACACAAGCTTCGACGCCTTGATTCAAGGCGGCCACGGCTGTCTCCGGGTCCGGCGAATCGACCCCTTCCGGAACGGGAATGATATGTATGTGGTAACCCCCGCCTTTCGGCAGGCGTTCGGCAAAACCCAAAACCACGTTGGCGCCACTCTTCCTCGCCAATCGGGAAACCAGCAAAATAGTCAACGCCGGCACACCAAAAAACGGGGCAAAAGCTGCGCCTTTGAGCGACTTTGGCTGCTGATCCGGCAGGATGCCGACAATATTCCCCGCCTTCAGGGTCTGATAGAGACGTTTGATCCCATTGGGGGTCGTCGGCACCAGTTCCGCCCCCGTACGTGAGCGGGCCTGCGTAATCAGTAACTCCAACGCCTGATTTCTGGGTGGACGGTAAAGCGTGGTCACCTGCCCATAGGTCGCCAGGTAGAGCCCGGAAATCTCCCAGCAACCCAGGTGCGGGGTGAGCACGATCAAACCCCGTCCCGGCTCACACTTTACATACTCCATCCCTGAGACCTCTTTCACCAGTCCCAGCACCCGCTCTTTGGGCCAGAACCAGAGCGGTGACATCTCGGCAAATACCTTTCCCGTCTCCTCCAGCGAGCGATTACGCAAGACCAGACGCTCCGCTTCACTAAGGTTGGGAAAACAGAGCTGCAGATTAATATCCGCATTTCGGCGTTCCCGATTGGGCAACAGGATGAAGAGTCGGCCCAGCAGCCGGCCTAGTCCATGCACTCTGCGTAACGGCAGGAAGGTCAGCGAACGTAACAACGCAATGATGATTTTCGTACCCATGTCGGGAATTCTACACTGAATGATTTTCCGCGGTGACTCTCTTTCCTGGGGTGGTTGTTGTTTTCATCTGAAAACCATCTACCATGAAGGAAAATCGTCACCCTTCACAAAAGACGGAAACCGAAAATGACTGAGACCCTACCCCACGGGATGACACCCCAGCAGGCATGGCAGATGATGCAGGATGATCCACGCACTGTATTGGTGGATATCCGTTCCAGCATGGAGTTCCTTTTTGTGGGCCACCCCAAAGGCTCGGTGCATATCCCCTGGATCGATGAGCCGGACTGGACCATCAATCCCCATTTCGTCACTGACATTCGTAAGTTGTTGCTGGGCGGCAGTATTTGCACCATCGATGAAGGCTGCGCCCCGGTCATCCTGATCTGCCGCAGCGGCAAACGTTCGCTGGAAGCGGGCAAGGCCCTGCTGGAGGCAAACTTCACCCGAGTATTCCATATTGACGAGGGGTTTGAAGGAGACCTGGATGACGACCACCACCGCAGTACTATCGGCGGATGGCGGTTCCGTGGACTGCCTTGGGAGCAGTGTTAGAAAGGTTAAAGGAGGCCGTGCCAATGGATAGGTCGGACTCTGTCGTGGTTGTCGTTGATTGTATGTAGGCTGGTTCAAGCGTAGCGGAACCGGCAACTTCAATCGTTCATCAATGCCCGATCCGCTACGCTTGATCGTGCCTACGCCTTGAGCAGTAGCAAGCCCATCTTCACAATTAAACTGGGTAGAAACCGGTTCATCGAACCAACACCCTGTCAGCGTCGACTCCTGGATCTTCTTTCTTGCGGTGTGGCAGCAGCCTCGTTCGAAGACAACGACTCGGAACCGCCACTGACCGAAGTGACCACGTAGTAGTAGGTCACACCGTTGGTCAGACCCGGATTGTAGTAGGCGCAATAGTCGCAGACATGCCCGCTTGCAATCAGCGCATAAGGGCCACCGGGCGTGGTGCTGCGGTAGATGTTATAGCTATCAGCCCCTGCCACAGGCGCCCAGGTCAAGAATACTTCATTCGGCTTGGGACGGGCCGACAGGTTGAAGATCGTCTGCACCGCTCCAGCCTGCACAGTCACTGTCAGGGTGTCACTGCCGACACCACCATCTTTGTCCGTGACAGTCAGGATCACTGTATAGACGCCGGCTGTCGGATAGGTGTGACTTGGGGTCAGAGTGCCGTTTTCTGTGGTGCCGTCACCGAAGTTCCACTCGATGGTATGAGTATCGACCGATCCAGGATCGCTGAAGCTGCCGCTGAAGTTCGCGGTATCCCCTTCGTTGAACATCTGATCGGCACCTGCATCCACGCTCGGTGCGACGTTGTTGACTGTCACGATCAGGATATCTATACCCACGCCACCGTCTTTATCTGTGACTGCCAGGGTGACCGTGTAGACACCGTTGTCTGCGTAGGTGTGGCTCGGGGTCAGACTGCCGCTCACGGTTGCGCTGCCATCACCGAAGTTCCATTCGACGGTGTGAGTATCGACCGATCCAGGATCGCTAAAGCTGCCGCTGAAGCTGACAGTGTCGCCTTCGTTGATGGTTTGATCCGGCCCGGCATTGGCTATTGGTGCAACGTTGTTCACCGTTACAGTGGCAGTGTCGGTGGCCGTGAGCAGGCCGTCACTGACTTCGAGTCCAACAATGAAGCTGGCGTTGTCTGGCTGTACCGGCAGGGTAACTTGTGCGCCGCTGGCGTCATCGTACTGGCCGTCGCCGTCAAGATCCCAAGCGTAGCTGAGTGGGCTCGGACCGTTGTCTGGGTCGCTGGAGCCACTGCCGTCGAGGGTGACGCCTTGGCCTTCGTTGATCGTGTAGGGGCCACCTGCATTAGCGGTTGGTCCGACGTTGGCGGTGGTGAGGCTCACCTGGAAGCTGTCGCTGCCGAAGAGGCCGTCATCATCGGTGACCATGACCATTACAGTGTAGTTGCCGTCAGCGGCATAGGCATGACTACCTGCCACGCTGCCGCTGCCTGCACCCTGTGTCACTGTGCCTGCATCAGTAGTGCCGTCGCCCCAGTCGATGGTGGCTGTGTGGGTGTCTTCTACACCGGCATCGGTAAAGGTTGCAGGTGCCAGTGCAATGGTATCGCCCGGTGTGCCGCCCTGGTTCGGACCGGCCTCTACGATAGGTGCGGCGTTGTTCACCGTGACGGTTAGGGTATCAGTGCTAACGCCGCCATCCTTGTCGGTAATCGTCAAGGTCACCGTATAGACGCCGTCTTCCGCATAGGTATGGCTCGGGGTCAGACTGCCACTCACGGTTGCACTGCCATCTCCGAAGTTCCACTCGATGGTATGAGTATCGACCGATCCAGGATCGCTGAAGCTGCCGCTGAAGTTCGCGGTATCACCTTCGTTGAACGCCTGGTCAGGACCGGCATTAGCTATTGGTGCAACGTTGTTAACCGTCACTGTGGCAGTGTCGGTGGCCGTGAGCAGGCCGTCACTGACTTCGAGTCCAACAATGAAGCTGGCGTTGTCTGGCTGTACCGGCAGGGTAACTTGTGCGCCGCTGGCGTCATCGTACTGGCCGTCGCCGT
>JAESPE010000050.1 GCA_016756835.1 gamma proteobacterium endosymbiont of Lamellibrachia anaximandri
GGAGTCCTCTTCACTCAGTCTCGCTAAGAAAAAGAGAAAAGCTGCGTGGAATGACCGTTACCGCACTAAGGTGGTGTTTTCAAGCTGATTTTAATGCGGTGGCCCTGTCCTACCGACTCTGCTCAGCAAGCTGCGTAAAATTAAACCCTTAAAGAGATTAAATTGGGCGAAGTCCTCTTCATATCAGACCTACACCTCTCCGGCGAACGGCCGAAGACGGTGCAGCTGTTCCTCGATTTCCTCGAACACCGCGTCCCTGGCGCAGAAAAGCTCTATATTCTGGGTGACCTCTTCGACGCCTGGATCGGTGACGATCTCGAAATCGAACCCGCGCCACAGATTAAGGCCGCACTAAAGAGACTCTACGATAGTGGCACCCGAATCCTGCTGATGCACGGCAACCGGGATTTTCTGCTTGGCGAGCAATTCTGCGCTCAGACCGGCGCGGAACTCATCAAAGATCCAATACAGATCGATCTTATTGGCACGCCCACGCTATTGATGCACGGAGACCTGCTCTGCACCGACGACCTGCCCTACCAGGCGTTCCGCAAACAGGTTCGCGATCCGGCATTCATCACACAGTTTCTCTCCAGGACCATTCCGGAGCGCATTGCCATTGCTCAGGAGTACCGGGCGAAGAGTGGTGAGGCAACCTCACTGAAGGCATCAGAAATCATGGACATCAATCAAACGACTGTGGCGCAGTATATGGAGGATCACGGCGTAAGACGTCTGATCCACGGACATACCCACCGTCCCGGCCGCCACGACTTCATGTTATCCGGCGTTGCAGTCAGCCGCTTTGTTTTGGGGGAGTGGCATCCAGGTCATGCCGAATTTTTAGTGGCGTCGCCGGAAGGACTCAGGGTGGAAACCATCAAGCCGGCTTGATGGTTTTCAGACAGCCATCTCAATGTTTTGCACATAACGCCTCCAGACGTTCCAGCTCACTTTCCGAAAATCCCGCATCCAGCCGTGCCTGCCGATGCAGGGGGCAACGAATTTCGCCGTTGAGAACGTTGTTCAGCAGATCGAAATAGGTGGTTTCAGGGTCCACGCCCCGCTGCTCACAGAGCCAGGCAAACCAGTCACTGCCGAACTGCACATGCCCCACCTCTTCGTCCAGGATCACCTGCAACACCGCCACCGTCTCCTGGTCCCCCGCCTTGCGGAAGCGCGCCATGATGCCCGGCGTGACATCCAACCCACGGGCCTCCAACATGCGGGGCACCAACGCCATACGGACCAGTGGGTCATCGGCGGTACGGACAGCCATCTCCCAAAGACCATTGTGGGCAGGAAAATCACCGTAATCGGCACCCGCATCCCGCAGACGTTCCCGCAGCAGGCGGAAGTGCCGCACCTCCTCCACCGCCACCTGAATCCAGTCGCTATAAAATTTCTCCGGCATGTCGGGGAAACGCTGCACTGCGTCCCAGGCCAGATTGATGGCATTGAATTCGATATGGGCTATGGCGTGGAGCAGTGCGACACGCCCTTGCTCCGTACCGAGACCACGACGGGGCAACTTGCTTGGATGCACCAGCTCCGGCCGGGGGGGATGACCTGCTTCGATGACAGCGTCCGCAGTGCTCCAGCCGCTGAGTCCCAACTCCCCCATCTGCCAGGCCTGCGCCACCTGGTCTGTCAGATTCAGCTTTGCTTCCACTTCATTTTCCAGCAGACAGCGGCGGGCAGCCCGATAGAGGCTTGTTTCATTTTTCATTACAACTTCAGTCCCAACATCAGATCCATCACATTTGTCCCGGTAGGCCCTGTGGTCACAAGATCTCCGCTCGCCTCCAGCAGTGAACCGGAGTCGGCCCGGCGCAGTGCCTGATCCGGGTCAAAACCCTCATTTCGTGCTCGGGTCAGCGTGGCGCCATCCACCAATGCACCCGCATCTTCGGTGGGGCCATCAGTGCCGTCCGTGCCGGCAGCGAGAAACCAAAGATTGTCATGGCCCTGCAGCTGCCCCGCAGCGGCCAGGGCCAGATGCTGATTTCGGCCACCCTGCCCCGGCTCAGGCGGCAGAACCACCGTTGTCTCCCCTCCCCAGACTGTCACACCCGGCTCTGCCGCTTTAAGTTCATCAGCCAGCCGCACGCCTGCCGCCGATGCATCTCCGGCAACGAACTCATCCACCATTGTTACCCGATAGCCCAGTTTCCGGGCTTCCCGAGCCGCAGCAGCCTTTGCCCACCCCAGGTTGGCGATGATCTCGATGACCGGGCCGTGGTCCCCATAAATCCGCCGCTGTCGAATGGCCTGTCTGACAACCGAATCCAGCCAGTCGGGCAGGCTCAAGTTTTCCATTCCATCAGGCGTTATCTTCTCCGGCACCAACAGTCCGGAACCGATCACGTCAGGTTCATCCCCCGGCACATCGGAGATTGCCAGTGCAGTCACCGGTCGATCACCCACCCAGTGCAACAATCCACCGCCCTTGATTCGGGAGAGCGCCTTGCGCACCCGGTTCATCTCGCCAATCGCCAAACCGCTACCCAGAAGCCAGCGATTGGCGCGGACCAGAAAATCGCCCTCCACCCCATCGACTGGAGACTCAACCAGGCTGGATGCTCCCCCTGAAAGCAGAAAAAGCAGCTGTCTCTCTGGTTCTTGTTGCAGAAAAGCGATCAGGCGATCACCCGCCGCCAGACTCCTGCCATCAGGCAGAGGATGGCCAGCCTCAAACAGCTCCCAGCCCGGCAAGTTGGCCGAAACACTGTTCAGATGGCCATGCTTGGAGACCACCAGCGCCGAGACAATACGCTCGCCAAGAATCTCTCTGGCCCCTGCAGCCATGGCGCCCGCCGCCTTGCCCACGGCCACGAGGGATATTTGGCCCTTTATCGGTCTCTGCCGCAGCCTCTCCCTTACGCAGCGGCGGCCGTCCACCGCCCGCAACGCGGCATCGAAGATCTCCAGCAGTGACATGCGGGACGTGCTCATGGTCTGATTTTCCCACGATTGCCGTCAAATAGCCGTAGGCATCTTCCTCATGAGCCGCTCAATGCAGTCTCCCGAAAAGAATTACCATCTTCTTCTTAATTCCCAGACTCTCCTGAGGTAAACTGAGCTGATTTGCAGCACCGTCGGAGAAACCGCGTTGGGAAGCATACAGTTACGCCGGAACTTCAGTCGAAACATCCTGATCAGGATGGTCATCATGTCCACCCTGGTCGCGGGACTGATTGTCTGGAAGTTCGATTTCATCAACCAGGTCTATTTCCGGGACCAGCTCACAAGTACCGGCCTTATCATTAACGGCACCATTGTCGGACTGTTCTTTACCGGCATTCTGCGCATGATCCTTATCTTCATCCACTACGTCCGTGAAGAGAATGTGCTGATCCGTTTCGTGCGCAATCTGCGGGAGGGGATGGAAGAGCCTTACGCCCAGCTGCCGAAAAAATCCATTATCGTGATGCGCTACCGCATCATGGAAGGACTTTTTAAAGCGAACTGCCCGGTCAACCACGGCTCGCTGGCGTCCACCCTGTTGGCCAACGAGAGCACGCGCAACAGCCTGCCGAAGTTCATCAACAACATTCTGATTCTGACCGGTGTTTTCGGCACAATCGTCTCCCTCTCCATCGCCCTGATCGGCGCCTCTGACCTGCTGGAGAATGCGATCAATGTGGGTGGTATGGGCATGGTGGTACACGGCATGTCCACCGCACTCTCCACCACCATTACCGCGATTGTCTGCTACGTCATCTTCGGCTATTTCCACCTCAAACTCACCGACGTCCAGACCAATCTTGTCAGTGCCGTGGAACAGGTCACGGTCAACGAACTGATCCCGCGTTTCCATGTCCATACCGACAGCGTTCTCTACGAGTTCACCGGCCTGATCCGCTCCATGCAGGGGCTGGTCAACCAGATGGGCCAGTCACAGCAGGCCGTTCAGGAGATGGAAGAGCACATGCTCACCACGCTGGATGGCTTTGCTGAACAGTCGAAGTCTCACACCCGCGACATGGCCGATATCAAACACATCCTGATTCGCGGCTTTCGACTGCGCCAGCCTGAATAAACGGCATGGATAACAGCTTCGTCGATCTGCGACTGAACCACCACGCAGCCCAGGCTGAGGAGGGTTTCTGGCCCTCTTTTACCGATATCATGACGGTAATCCTCATGATATTCATGCTCGCAATGGTGGTTCTGCTGATCCGCAACATGGAGCTGCTGGACCAGCTGCGCTCAACCATGGCTGCAGAGCAGGAGGCGATGGAACTGGTTAAGACGACGGGCGAGGAGAATCAGACGCTGGAGGAGCGCCTGCTCTCCCGTGAATATGAGCTTTCGATGATGCGCATGCAGCTGATGCGCTCGGAGGAACAGCAGGAGCAGCAGGAGGCGGCCATCGCCAGCCAGTTGCACCAGATCAGCAGTCTGTCACGGGAACGGGACGACCTGGAGAGCAACGTAACCCGCCTTACCCATGACAAAGACGATCTCAACATTCTGGTCACCCGGCTCACCCACGACAAAGACAACCTCAATCTCCAGGTCACCCGGCTGACAACAGATACCAACCGCCTGCAGCTACAGATCGACGACGCCACCCGCAGCATAGAAAATCTGACTGAAGACATGAATCGAGTCACCAGCCGTCACACATTGACCCAGGAAGAACTGGATAGCCTGCGCACTTCCTTTCGCGCACAAAGTGAGGAATTGGCTCAGGCACAGGCCAAAAATGTGGACGCAGATCAGACGCTTGCCGATCTGAAGATCGACTTTCAAGCACTCAAGATCAAATATGACAAACTTGTCAGGCCTGCCCGGACGTCAAGAGGCAAGATCGTCGTGGAGGTCCGCTTTGCCAAGGTCAAAGAAAAACTTGTCATCGATTACAAGACCCCTGGAGGCAAAACCTTCAAGACCGTCTCTCGCAAGCAACTCGATCAGTCACTGACTCGTCTGAAAGCACAGGAGTCCAACCAGCTTTACGTCAAGGTCATCATCCCGAAGAACAGCGGTCTGTCTTATAACGAGGCCTGGACCTTCACTAACCAGATGCACAAGAAGTATGACTACTACTTCCAGGAAGACGCGAAAAAAGAGCGGATGATCAACGAGTAAACAGCAAGCATTCACGACCGGCGGGGCAGCCTGATCCCGTAAAAACGGTCAGTCTGCCCTTAGATTCCCTAAGCCGCCTGTTTGCATGAAATTCCAGCGCCAAACAGCTAAAATAAAATGAATTCCAAACGCACGAGAATCTTCTGTGAATTCAGCGCTCTATCCATCCGAATCAGAACTGCGAAATGCCTATGAAATAATGAAAGGCATAGCCGTTCCCTCTCTGCCCCAGGTGGTACTCACCATTGAGCAGGAGATGCAGAACAAGGATGTCAACATAGCGGAAATTGCCGACCTGATCAGTCAGGATGCTGCAATTTCCGGGCTGGTATTGAAGACCATCAACTCCCCTGCGTTTGGCATGCGCCGAAAATTTGAATCAATTCAACATGCTTCGGTTCTGCTCGGCCTGGAAAACATCAAGAACCTGGTGATCGCCTCTGCGCTGAAACATGTATTCGAAACTAACCAGCCCGCAGTGCAAATGATCTGGGAAGATGTCAATGCAGTTGCCCAGTGTGCTGTCTGGATCTCCGGCTCAATCACTTCAATTGCCAATGATGAAGCCTATCTCGCCGGTCTCTTTCATAAATCCGGCGCTCTCCTTATGGCTAAACGCTTCAGCGACTATGATCAGGTTCTCAGGCTAGCGAAGTCAGACCCCGGGAAGTGGATAGAAGAGGAAGAGCGAAGGTACGGGACCAATCACACCATAATCGGATTTATCCTGGCCGAGAGTTGGAAATTACCCGAGATCATCTGTCTGACTATTCTTCACCACCATCGAGAATCGTGCAGTGAAATTGAAGATGAAAAACTCAGGGCACTGATTGCGACCATTAAGGTGGCCAACTACATTCTTGACACAATCCTGTTAAGGGAATCCACAACCGCAAGCGACACTCTCGATTTCTTTGCAAATGCGATAAATGAGCTGGCACTGAGCAGCGATGAAATTGAGGTTGTGAAAGACAAAATGAGTGAGTTTATTTTTACAAAATAGACATCAAGGCCCTTTTGTATCGATAAAAGACCGCAGACAGCGTAAGAGTATAGTGCTGTACCGCCGGATAGTTCTTTATTGAGCGCTGTTGGGACTCCCTCTACAAGCAAAATCGTTCTACAATTGAATTATCGATTGTTCTGCCATATTGGAAAAAGCCTGATAGCTCCAGAAAGCGGTTTTCTATGTTTACCAGATACCAAATCAGCACCGGCACTCCCTATTTTCAACGATGCCTGTTCGTTTGTATTTTGGCTGGCTTGCTGAACGGCTGTTCCTCCAATGTGCCCGAACTAATCAAAAAAGCTCCTCCAGGAAATATTCAAATTTCCGAGGTCCACCAGGCAGCAGGGCGTTTCAATCACTCCCGGGTTCGCTGGGGCGGCACCATTATCAAAGTGGATAATCTCAAAGAGAGCACCCTCATCGAAGTATTGGCACGCTCTCTGGCCTCGGAGGGAAAACCGGATTCTGGCAGTGATGGGCAGGGGCGCTTCATAGTCAAGGTGAAGGGGTTTCTCGATCCGGAGGAGTATCCAAAAGACCGATTACTCACCGTAACCGGATCTGTCACCCAGGCGATCGAGCGCAGTGTCGGCGACTATAACTACACCTATCCAGTGGTCGAGGCGGAAGTCTACTTTCTCTGGCCGGAAGAGAAGGATTATCCTTATCGTTACTATCGTGATCCATTTTATGACCCCTGGTATCCTTTTGGGTACAGGTACCCTTACTACTGGTAGGGCATATCCATGAGAAAGTTTTTCAAGCACATTTTCTTCGTCACCCTGTGCCTGTTTTTGGCTGCTTGCGCCTCCCCGCAAACCCGGGAGCCTGCAGGAGATCGTTCAGTCACACCAAAGCAGATAGCTGAAAAAAACCGGAGTATCGGGGCATCCCCAGTGGAATGGGGTGGTGTAGTCATGGAATTGCGGAATCTGAAGAGCAGCAGTGAACTCGAAGTAATCGCTTACCCTTTACAAGAGAACGGCAAACCGGATCTCGATGCCTCTCCAACCGGACGCTTTATCGCGGTCACACCTGGATATCTTGAGAGTGTCGACTATAGCAAGGGGCGCCAGGTCACCATTAGTGGCCCTGTCAGTGAAATCAGAGCGGGCAAGGTTGGCGAAGCGAATTACCAATTCCCGGTCATCAAAACAGCCGATGTCTATCTTTGGCCGAAAGCAGTAGCACAACGCAATACCAAACCCAGAATACACTTCGGCATAGGCGTCGGTAGCGGCGGTTACTCACGCGGCGGCGTCGGGATCGGAGTCGGTTTTTGAGCATCACACGACTTAGCAGCCACATGCGTGCTGCAAGCTGCGGAAAGGCATGACCATGGAATGGCTGTCTAATACATTCCCAATGTTCAGCCACTATATGCCGGCACTCGTCACTGTCGCAGTCATAGTCGTGATCGTCTGGACATCCAACAGATTCCTCATCACCCAGCGCACCAATCTGGGCGCAGAGGCAAAACTGCCCCGCCAGTTACTCATTCTGGGCCTGACCTTGGTTGGAATACTGATCCTGCTCTTTCAAATTCCGATGTCGGAGGTCGCACGAGGACAGATACTCGGTCTGCTTGGCATCGTACTTACCGGTGTCATCGGCCTCTCATCCACTACCTTTGTCACCAATATCATGGCAGGGCTGATGCTGCGGGTGGTGCGCAGTTTTCGATCCGGGGATTTCATCCGTATCGGCGATCAATTTGGGAAAGTCACTGACCGGGGGCTGTTTCACACCGAGATCCAGACCGAAGACCGGGATCTGACAATCTTTCCCAATCTGTTTCTGATCACGACGCCTGTCACAGTCGTCCGCAGATCAGGCACGATTATCTCAACAACGCTCTCTCTTGGTTATGAGATACCCCGCGTCCGTATCGAGGCATTATTGATCGAAGCGGCAGAGGAGGTAAAATTATCCGAATGCTTCGTTCAAGTCACCGAAATTGGCGATTACGCGGTAACCTATCGAATCGCAGGGTTTCTGCCGGAAGTGAAACATCTATTGACTGCCCGCTCGAATCTACGAAAGATGGTATTGGATGTACTTCACCAAAACGGCATCGAAATCGTTTCTCCGTCCTTTATGAACCAGCGCCAATATGGATTGGAGAGCCGCTTTATTCCGACGGACACAAGTGCCATACCTGATGATTTGGTAGCCAGTGACGACTCACCGGAAACCATCATGTTCGACAAGGCAGATGAGGCAGAAGAGCTCGATCAATTCCGTGATGAGCTTGATCGCCACAAATCGCGTAACCAGGAACTCAGCGAATTGCTAAAAACCAACAGCAGATCCGATTCGAAGGCGATCAAAGCGGAAGTCGAATCCAACGAACAGCGAATCCTTCAACTTTCAGAAATTCTTGAAACGAAAACATCTGATTCGAAGCCTGAAAAATAATAAAGTTAGATGAAAATCCAAGTCAGTGAATTAATTATCAAATACATGGAGCGTTTGGGCATCGAGGCTATTTTTGGCATGCCCGGCGCCCACATATTACCTGTTTATGACGCACTGTATGATTCAGACATACAAAGCATATTGGCTAAACATGAACAGGGGGCGGCTTTCATGGCTGGCGGATACGCCAGAGCCTCCAATAAAATATCTGCCTGTATAGCAACTGCCGGGCCTGGTGCCACGAATCTGATAACGGGCGTTGCCAATGCTTATGCGGACAGGTTACCGATCCTTGTCATTACGGGTGAAACATCAACCCATATTTTTGGTAAAGGTGGTCTCCAGGAAAGCTCTGGAGAAGGCGGCAGCATCGATCAGGCAGTCCTGTTCAAAAGCATCACAAAATATAGCAAAACCGTAGAAAGAACCGATTATCTTGGCCAGGTTTTGAATCAAGTTTCCACAATACTGCTCTCCCCCACCCCAGGACCGGTACTCCTCAGCTTTCCATTCAATGTTCAGAAAGAGATGGTTGACGATGCAATTCTGGATAACATAAAGACAAAGCGGCATGTTCATAGAGTCCAAGAGGATTTTCCAGCAGTAGAATCGCTATCCAGGGAGATAATCGATGCCAACAGCCCTGTAATAGTAGCCGGATATGGCTGTATAAAATCTGGCGCGCAGGAGATTGTTTCCCGGTTGAGCACGTTGATGAATATACCTGTTGCAACCAGCCTCAAGGGAAAGGGCATTATTGAGGAGCATGCCACACTATCCCTTGGAAGCCTGGGGGTCACCTCAAATGGCAACGCCTACAGATACATTGTAGAAAAAGCGGATCTGTTAATTTTTCTTGGTGCAGGCTTTAATGAAAGAACAAGTTACTTATGGGATGAAAAACTGCTGAGAGATAAAAAGGTCGTGCAGATCGACAACGATAATGACCAGCTGGAAAAGGTCTTCGAGGCAGAGGTTGCAATTCATGGAGATATCAGAGATATCCTGTCTGGTGTACTGAAAAATATCGTCAAGAGCGAGTGCACCAAAAAAAACATCAAGGAGATAGAAGCAAGTGTAGAAAAACTGGCAAAGTATTCACAGACAGGAGAATCCTCAGTTTCTCAACCGGAATTTTCCCTGGCTGAAGGTTTTTTTAAAAGACTGGAAAAGCATTTCCCGGAAGAGATTTTTGTCTTTGACGACAATATAATTTTTGCTCAAAATTTCTTTAACGTATCCAAAGGCAATCACTACTTTCCAAACTCCGGAATCTCCTCATTGGGGCACGCCATTCCAGCGGCAATTGGCGCAAGGTTCTCTTTGAGCATACCGACATTTGCCATTCTTGGCGATGGTGGATTTCAGATGTGCTGCATGGAGATAATGACGGCTGTCAACTACAGCATACCGCTGAATATTGTAGTTTTTAACAATTCCACCATGGGTCTCATCCGCAAGAATCAATTCCAGCAGTACAACAAACGATTCATCAATTGTGACTTCATCAATCCGGACTATAAACACCTCGCCAGATCTTTTGGGATAAACCACAAAACAATCAAAACTGAGTCAGACATTACCAATTTATTTAAAAACAACGACCTTGAAGGTTCAATAAATCTTATAGAGATAATCATTGATAAAAATGCCTTTCCAACCTACATGTCAAAAAGATAAACCACGGCTTCATGCATTATGGTTTCGGCCTCTTACAAAATTCTCATCCGTTTTCTTGAGGCACACACCAATAATCCAGCATTAAACCTTCTTAACAAATCACTCAAGAAGAAACTATCCCTGCCTTCTGCCCAGAAACAGATCGATGAGATTTTTCCTGTCTATCAAACATCCATTCAAAATATTGAAAATAATTTCCTGACATCAAATTACGATGACGTACTCATCGAATGGTATCACCTGATTTTTCAGGAGATGGAGGGCCATATTGCCTTAACTGGGCGCGATTCCAGGCATAAATTCGTCATCATTATTCCTGTAGCCGACAGACCTCAACATCTGAGAAACTGTCTGAACAGCTTGCTCAATCTCTGTCAATCGTTTCAATATGGTGGATTCCAGGATCACAAATTCAACAAAGTATCCGTGATCATTGCCGATGACTCAAAACACTCAAACAGTATTCTGGATAACAGGGAAATCTCACATTATTTCAATGATCATGGGCTTGAAACCCTCTACTTTGGTCAAGATGAGCAACTGAAACAGATCGATCAACTGACAAATGAAAAGAGAGAATCATTGGCAGGTGTATTGGGAAGCTTTGACAGATCTGCCTTCTACCACAAAGGCCCGTCCTTGATGCGTAATATTGTCTATCTCAAGCTGAATGAGATGACCAAGCAGGAGGAGAGTCTCCTATTCTATTTTGTTGACAGCGACCAGGAATTTAGAGCCAGGGTCCATTCAGATAATGGCGATAAGGATATCTACGCCATCAACTATTTTTACGAATTGGACAGGGCATTTTCATCTAATGATATCAGCGTACTGACGGGAAAGGTTGTCGGCGACCCCCCCGTTTCTCCTTCCGTTATGACCGGAACATTTCTTGATGACGTCATTGCCTTTCTGCTTCAAATGGTAGAATCAGGTGCCGGACACTCCTGCCTGTTCCACCAGACAACCCGCCGCGATGCCAACGAGGCCGCTTACCACGATATGGCCAATCTGTTTGGTTTTACACCAACATCAAACACCTATAGATACAACTGCACGCTGGATGGCAAGCATGATAACTGTCACTGCTTTGTAGATTTCTCCAGCAAGTTAAACCAGTTCTTTTATGGAGAGCATCCCACCAGAAAAAGTTACTTCAGCCATGAAGTCGATATTCGCAGCACCACTCCCGCAAGAACCGTCTATACCGGAAATTATATTTTCAACAAAAATGGATTGAGCCATTTCATCCCGTTTGCAAGTCTCAAATTAAGGATGGCAGGACCTGTCCTCGGAAGACTGATCAGATCCGAGTTAGAAGATCAATTTGTCTCGGCAAACCTGCCGATGCTCCACAATCGAACGGTAGAAAAGACCGGTCAATCAGAATTCAGACCAGGCATAGAGAAACAGGCTGGCAACATCGACCTGTCAGGAGAGTTCGAACGGCAATTTTTTGGTGATGTAATGCTGTTTACCATCGAAAAACTGGCTGAGGCAGGTTATCCAATGCGGATGCCAGCCAAAGCATTCATCGTTCAGACATTGGGCACAACAGAAGAAAACATCCTTTGGCAATACACTGAAAAGCGCACAGAGATAGTGGGCAAGCTGGAACAGTTAAAGACAATCTTTTCCAACAAAGACAGCTGGTGGAATCAATCGAAGACAATGGAACCTGCAGCCGAAAACTTCAATCTGTTTATAACTAATATAGAAAATAATTTTGGAAATAATTCCCGGTGTTATGCACTTATAAATTCAACGGCTCACAGAAGAAAACGCAACGACGATATTCTCAATGCGATCCTGCGATATAGAGAAGACAGGAAATCCTGGAAAAGTGCCTTAGCTGAGAGATCGTAGGCCCGATCAAGCGTTGCGGATCGGGATTGCCGGTTCCGCTACGCTTGAACCGGCCTACCTGTTAGGGTCTGTTAACATTTAACGCGCCACGTAACCCAACAGCTGTTGGCCGGGTTATGTTGAATTGTGCTGAATATTACCCGGCTTTTTTATTGGCAACACGATCCCTGAGATAGACCGGTAAAGCCAGTTCAGGTGCCACACTATTCCCCGCATCAAAACCTGCCACACCCAGCAGGGCCACATCCTCCGCACTGCAATAGAGATCAGGCATCCGCTCTTCCAAACCTGCACCCATACGTTCTGCCAACAGCCCACCAAACACAGCCCAGCCTGTCCCGACGCCGTACCAGCCATCACCATCCGGAAGGTTAACATCTTCGGCTTTCGCGACTGCCTCCCTACCCTCTAATTCAACCAGTCCAGCCGCACCAAGATGATAAGCCGCCCAGTAGACCTCACCCATACGCGCATCAAACGCCGGCAAAAGCCGCTCAAAGCCGTTCTCACGGCAGGCACGCTGGGCCAAAGCAGCAAGAGTGGAGACCGGCACTACCGGCAGGTCAGCTGCAAATGCCACGCCTTGAACCACACCGGTGGCAATCCGCACTCCAGTGAATGATCCCGGGCCCCGGCCGAATGCAATAGCATCCAGTTGCGGCGGCACCAAACCCGCCTCATTCAACAGTTCATCCATCATGGCAAGTACCAGCTCACTGTGACCTCTTGGGCGTACTTCGTAGCGCAAATGAATCTCACCATCGATTAAGAGGGCAACGGAGCAGGCTTCGGCAGCAGTTTCGAGGGCAAGCAATTTCATTGAAGGGGTATCAACTCACAAAACAGGACACCGATTTTATCAGTTCGTTGCCCGCAGCGCTTTTCTGCGTTCACGACGTTCCTGCAAGCCCTGCAACAGATCCCACAAAACGGGCACGATAAACAGAGTCAGTGCAGTTGCCGTCGCCAGTCCGGCAACAAAGGTCGAAGCCATGGTGCCCCAGATGAGCGAATAGCTAGGAAAACCTACTGCCATCGGCAGCAGGCCCAGGGTAGTGGTGAGCGTAGTCAAGACAATAGGGCGCAATCGAACCTGGACTCCGTCAACGATTGCATCCCGGCGAGACATACCGCTTCGATAGCGTTTATTGATAAAATCCACCAACACCAACGCATCGTTTACCACTACACCCGCCACACCGGTGACAGCAATAAAACTGTTGACCGTGAAGAGTGTCTGACTCACCAGCTTACCGAACACCACGCCAATCAACGCAAAGACAATTGCAGACAGAATGATCAACGGTTGCAGATAGGATTGAAACTGCGTCGCCAGGATCACATACATGACCAACACTGCAATGATGAAAGCGTAGGCCAACGACTCGAATGACCGCTGCGTATCTTCATGCTCGCCACCAAAAGTGACCGTTGCGCCGGGATACAAATCACGAACAGATTCATAATAGCGCTTTACCCCGTTCACGATGGCAGGCGTCGAGGTCGGTGCACCCGGCTTGATGTTTGCCTTCAGGCTGATGGCTCTTTGCCCCCGATATCGTTTTATCTCTCCAGCTTCACTGTAAGTATGGATTCTGACAAGATCGGCCAGGTGGACAGGGCGTTCAGCATCCTCCACAACCGGAATATAGAGCGCGTTCTCCGGCTCTTTCAGCCTCTCCGGATCGATATAGAGTTTGAGATCAACCTCTTCATCAATGTGCCGGTATTTACCCAGATAGCGGCCATCCAATACACTGGCGGCCAACTGCGTCACATGCGCGCTGTCGAGTCCATACTCAGCTACTCGATCCTGCAGCACTTCAAATTGAATCGCTGGTTTCGGTAGCCCCCGGTCATCCGCCAGATCAAGCAAGTGTGTTCCAATATCCGGATCTCCGCGCATATGATCAAGTAGATCCGTCGCCAGGGCCGACACCGATTCGATATTGGAACCCACCACACGCACATTGATGTCCTTGCCACTTGGAGGGCCATCGTTCTGCGGGTGAATGTGCAGTTCAAATCCATCTGTCTCAAAGATCGGTTTGAGTTTTTCCCGCATCCGATCCAAATGCAGCAGGGGATCATCAAACGTCTGTTCATTCGCTGATGGCATGGTCACCATCACCGAACCGTGATTGTTACCATAGACCGGCTCATAATCCTCATTGAAGTAGAAACCGGCATAACCGGCCGCTGCCTTGGCCATTCCCGGCCCATCTGCCATCACTGCCTCAGAGATCTTCCGCACGCGTTTGTCCACCACCTCGATCGGTATGCTGCCTGGCCCCACCACATCGACATAGTAGAGTTTGTAGTCATCGGGAAAGAATTGAATGCGAATCAACGGCACCTTGCCGCTGGCCGACAGACCCAACACGACCACAGCAGCACCGAACAGCAGCATCACCAAAGCCACGCTGGTCAGGCGAAAACGCATTGTCAGTTTCAGCAGGCTGCTGGTAAAACGCCGCAATACCCGCATCAGGGCATTGTCCCGCTTCACTGCGGTATTCTTCTTATCGGCTCTGGGCCCAAAGTCGAGGTAGTGAATGGGCAGGATCAGCAGACATTCGACCAGCGAGGCCACTATGGCAAAGGTGACCGCCTTCGGCACCAAGGCAAAAAACTGTCCGGTCGTTCCGCTCATGATCAGCATCGGCAGAAAAGCTGCCACCGTGGTCATGGTTGCGGCGATCACCGGCAGGGCCACTTCGGAAGTCCCCTTGACGATCGCCTCCCGCAACGGACGCCCTTCCTGCACATGGCGATAGATATTTTCCGTCACCACAATGGCATCATCCACCACAATCCCAGTCACCAGAACAAAGGAGAAGAGCGTAATTTCATTAAGGCTGTTGCCGGTGAGATACATGATCAGCATGGTGATCATGAAAGAGAAGGGTATACCGATGGTAACCAGACCGGCATTACGTATGCCCATGAAATACCAGATAATCAGGGAGACCAGCGAGATACCCACCAGCATATTCATACCGAGAGTGTTCAGCCCGTCCTTGATATAGACGGTGGAGTCCTGGGTCAGGACCAGTTCCACATCCTGTGCCTGCAGCAAGGGACGATACTCATCGACCACGGCCGCTACAGCGTCACGAATGTCCATGGCATTGCCGGCATCCGACTTGGTCACCTTCAGCGCCAGTGAAGGCATGCCGTTTACCGATGGGATTACGGTTGGATCCCGATAGCCCATCCCGGCCCGGCTTATCACATCTTCAACCCGTACCAGGCTGCCATCGGCATCAACCCGGATCACTGTCCCAAGAACCTGTTTCAGAGAGTCGAAACGTTCGTCAACCTTGACCAGGAATTGACCTGCACCGTTACTGAAATTACCGGCAGGCAGTGACACATTAGCCCTGTTTAATGCATTGGCGACAGCATCGAAACTGACCCCAAGGGATTTAAGCCTCTCCGGGTCGAGTTTGACGTGAAACTCCTGGACATACTCTCCCGAGAGTTCAACCTCCTGTACTCCACTGATCTTCTGCAGCCGGGTTTTCATCTCCCTGGCCATCAGTGCCAGCGCCCTGTTCTCATGATCTCCAGTGAAATTCACCACGATCACCGGCAGCCAGTCCTGCACCTTGGCATTGATCAGGTTGGGCGGATCAACGCTTTCCGGCAGTTCGCTGATAACATTGAGCACTTCAAACCGCACCTCGTTATAGAGCGCGTCATAATCGGCGTCATCGACAAACTTTAAGCGAATGTGTGATCGGCCGCTGAATGATGTGGCGCTGATCCACTCCACATCGTCTACCGATTCGAGCGCCTCCTCAATCTTGCGGGTTACCAGACTCTCCACATCGACCGGAGAGGCCCCTGGATAGACCGTGGAGATGATTACCTCTCCGAAACCAAAATTGGGATAGCGTTCCGCCGGCAAGGAAAAAAGAGAGAAAAATCCCACCACGATCAGAACGACGAACATCAGGTTGTAGAAAACCTTCTGTTTTAGCGAGAATTTGACCACCGATTCCATTCCGGATTACTCCCCAGCCATGACGAACTGATCGCCCGGCTTGACCCCAGGAGCCGTCACCCTGGCCCACTCCCCTTCCCGGTTCTTGGCACGACCCAGGAATACAACCCGGATATCACTGCCGTCAGCACGCTTCAGCCAGTGCTCCTCATAGCGTTCCGACACTGCCCCGACAGGCAATACCACTGCCCCGGAGCGGGCGGGAAGATCGAGTGTCAACTCAGCACGCAACCCGCCCCTTGCAGTCCCGGCATCTACCGCTATCTCCAATTCAACGTAGATCTTGTGAGAGGCTTCATCAAAGGAGGGTGAGACCCGCTCGATCTTCGCCACCATCTTCTGACCCAGTTCTGGCAGAAAGAGCGCCAGCTTCTCACCCAGCCCCTGCAGGGTCTGAAATTCCGGCAACGATAGCGCGAATGGGACCAGCAATCGGCTGTAATCTCCAACCCTGACCACCGGCTCGCCGCTATTGATCCACTGCCCCTGCTCCACATGGCGCTCGACCAGATGCCAACCATCAGGCGCATTTATGCAGTGGCGCTTCTTTTTCTCACGCAGTTTCTCATTCTGCACCTTGAGGGAAGCAATCTGACTGCGGGCGCTGTCAAGATTGCGTTGCGCATCGTCAAGCTGGCTCTCGGAGGAGCTCTTCTGTTTCAGCAACTGACTGAAACGTTTTACCTGCTTTCGATAGTGGCGGACATCGACTTCAAGACGTTGTGTCTCAGCGCTGTTGGCACGCAGATCCAGTTTGATAAAGGTGTCATCAAGACAAACCAGTGGACGCTTGGCGTCGATTCTGTCACCCACATCAGCATTTACCTCCTCCACCCTGCCTGAAGCCTCAGCGGAGAGTGTCAGCAACGTGCGTGCCCTGGTAAACCCTGAAAGCACCTCCCGCTGCGTTGCAGCTTGTGCGGTCACCAGCTCCTTGGCATGGAGATCAGCAGCGATCAGGCCACTGATCACTAGCAGCACTCCCAAAACCTTCTGCATCGTTTCCACTCCCTATGTCACTATTTGCTCTATTTCAGATGTAGGCAGGTTCAAGCATAGCGGAACCGGCAAACACTATGTGGACAGAACCCGACATCGACATGCGTACATCAATGTTGGCAGTGTATACATAGATGTATGCAATGTCAACATCGACTGATATACTCCCCCTGAGGAGATTGTTAATGAGTAAGAGATCAGGCGAAACATACCACCACGGGAATCTGCATGAGACGCTGATCGCCGCTGCCATCGAACTGATCCGAGACAAAGGCCCGAATGCGTTCAGCCTGCGGGAACTGGCCAAAAAAGCTGGAGTCAGCCACACAGCGCCCTATCGCCACTTCAAAGATAAAAATGCACTGCTTGCGGCGATTGCCGAAACAGGTTTCAAAACGCTGACAGAACGCACGCGAAACGCCGCCATGCAGTTTGATGGTAATCCAAAGCAGCAACTGATCGAAACCGGTGTCGCTTATGTGGAGCTTGCATTGGACAACCCCGAGATCACGCTACTGATGTTCGGTGGCTTCATCGATACGGAAAAATGTCCAAAAGAGAACTTGGATTCTGAAGCGGATAATGCCTTTCAGGGATTGGTAAACCTGATAGAAAGCGGCAAGCAGTCCGGTGTATTTCGCAATGAAGAGACTGAATTGCTTGCGCTGGCAACCTGGTCCATGGTGCATGGACTGGCCATGCTGATCACAGGTGGCCAGCTATGCGGGATTGCGGATGAGCAAGATCAGGTGCGCAACCTGAGTGAAAAGGTGGAGAGTCTGTTGATGGAGGGCATACTGACCAGGTAACTCACCATCTTCGGTCAAGACCATGAGTTTTCTTGTCCCGGTTCTTTCTCATCACACGACAGTCTGCAAAACCACATTCGACTACCAGCAGGTAGTTTTCCAGGGCAGAACACCAACCGACATAGATCTCCTGCCCTTCCATGGCAGCCAGCAACTTTGTCTTGAATGAGTCGCAACCCGCATCCCTGAAGGTACTTTCCACCAAATAGTAAGATGCCGAAAACGCAGGTGTGGCCATAGCAGACAGAAGCACCAAAACCGCAATAATTTTACCCATACTGAATACTCATGTTACGAATACCGGCCGCAGGGATTCACCACCACGGCAGTTCATTGATTATAAGCCCACGCAGGCAGAAAAAAGTTCCCGTGATCGCTGCGTTAATCTTCCCTGTTGAGAATATTCACCAGTCCCACCCCATCTGCCGGTTGCAGTTCATGACTGGCAGCCACCACGAAACGCTGGGACTTACCCGCCAGAGCAGGAACATTGTTCATGTCCTGACTGAAGGCCGGAACCATTTCATCTCCAAGACCCACCGGTCCAGGACGCATCACAGAGATATAGTCGATATCCGGATGCTGTTGGGCATTCAACCAGTAGAGCAAACTGCCGGGTTGGGCTGGTGTCAGATCGATCAACACTCCCCAGGAGTCCTGGACCAGATCGTAGAGATCCCCCCCAAAGAAATCCTTGATAATGCCAAAGGGTCCGGAACTGTCAGTCGCATCCAGGGCCTGCACCGCACGAATAGTACCAAGATGAGGCGACCCGATGGTGATCAATCTTTTGACCTTGGGGGCTCGACCCTGGACAAGCACCATTCTTGCCACCACTCCGCCGGCGGAGTGACCTGCCAGGGTCAATGGCTCGTCAGGATGCCGGGCAGAGATCGCAGAGATCATGCCACCCAGAAGATTCGCCTGTAGCGCAATGGGTGCAAGAGACGGCAACTCAACCGGGTAGACCTTATTGACGGCGTTGCTCCCCGGTCCCGGAATAATTCTCTGAGGGGTGGCAAGACCAGCACGCTGCCAGCCATTTTGAGCCAGAATCGCATTGACGCCACTGGTCTCCCAAGACGATGCACTGCCCAAATAACCATGCACCAGGACTAAAACACCAGGGCTGGCCGGCAGGCTCTGCAGGCCAAGAAAGAACAGAATGAAGACTTTTACTGCGCGTCTCATGGTTTCACCTCTCTTCACATCAAGTCAGTCAAATATTGCCAGGTTGCTACGCCATGCTCTGGTAGTAGAGATTCTGCGGATGCTGCGCCTCGGTAAAGAAATGATAGCGTTCCAAAATCAGGCCGAGGTATTGGATCCCGAAGGCCAACAACGGCAAGGTTTCCGACTCAAGTGCGTAAGCGAGCAGAATTAGAATCACGGGCACGACAAACACCATCAGCAGAAATGCATAGCGGATCAGGTTCAGCAATCCCTGGGATCTACCGTGGAAAAACTCACGGGTATTGAATGATCCACCCATGAAACCCTGGGCCTTCTGCTCCAGCTGGGAGTGATGAACACCCACTGCCGACTTTAAATCAACCTTGCATCTGAACTGGCTGTTCCGGTAGAGGGTGGCAACACGGGTCAGCAGGCCGAACAGCGTCGCAATCACTGCCCAAGTGCCATAGAAACTCACCAGCGAAGTCCCCTGATAGGCGGAGAAGGCCGCTGCCAGCATGAAGCCGGAGCCAATCCCCAGAAACAGAAAATTCGCCACCGTCAGCGGTGAATACCACGCCTTGATAAAACGCAGACTGGCATAGATCATCGCGGTACAGAGAAACAGGCCAAAAACCGCAAGCGTACCCAGACCACCGATAATCAGAGAGAAATCCACCGGCAGAGTGCCGGAGATAACAAACAGCGGTTTCGTCAGATCGAAAAAGTGCACCGTACCGTAGAGAAAGATCAGTCCCATGGCAGCCGGCAGGGCCAGCACCTCGCGGGAGAGCCAGGATGTACGCCATTGGGTGGCCGCACGCCAGGCACGCTCCGGATGCCCCAGGTGGAAAAACGAGGCGATCAGGCCCGCAAACAACAGTACCAGAGAGACCATGCTTCCAACCGCATAGAAGTTACTGCTCTGCGCAGGCAGCAGATTGGCCAGCGCATAGAGTTGACCGGTATAGAGCGCCAGAAACAGCCCCTGACCCACACCGATCAATGTCGTCAAAAAAATAACCGAAAATGCCGGATGCATTATCAGTTCCTCCCGGAACGGGGCCAGGGGCCAAGGGCCGAGGGCCGAGGAAAAAGGTTCGGCGAACCGGATCGCATCTCCGTCACTTCATTCATTTCCAAAAAAACTCCAAAATTCATTCCTAGGCCCTTGGCCCTATACCCTCGGCCCTGTCAGCTACCAAGCCACATCGTCAAGAGTTTCACCTGCCTCAGGCAGCGTCGGCAGCGCCTCTTTCTTCAACGGATTATCGACACGCACCAGCTCATCCTCGTGGATCTGGATCCGGGTCTTGCGGCGTGGCAGATAGTGGTTTGATGGCTTAGTTCCCCACTCAGGCTGCAGCGGATATCCCCCCTGCTCACGAATCGCCACCGACACATCAGAGTCGGGATCATGAATATCACCGTAGATTCGTGCCCGGGTAGGACAGGCCAACACACAGGCAGGCTTGCGTTCCGACTCAGGCAGGCTCATATCGGTGATCCGATCGATACAGAGGGTGCACTTCTTCATCACCTTCTGCTGCTCATCGAACTCACGAACGCCGTAGGGACAGGCCCAGGAGCAGTATTTACAGCCGATACACTTGTCGTAATCCACCAGCACCACACCGTTGTCCTCCCGTTTGTAGGAGGCCCCAGTGGGACAGACCGGCACACAGGGGGGATCTTCACAGTGCAGGCAGGATTTCGGGAAGTGATAGGTCTCTGTATTCGGGAACACGCCCGCCTCATAGGTCTGTACCCGATTGAAGAAGACACCGGTAGGATCGGCATCATAAGGGCGCTGATCGGTCAAAGGACCCGCCCAGCCGGAGGTATTCCACTCCTTGCAGGAGGTCACGCAGGCATGACAGCCCACGCAGACATTGAGGTCGATAACCAGAGCGAGTTGAGTCATATCATTAACCGTCTTTACGTTCCTGCTGCTTCATTCCTGAATCTTCGCCTTTTTGCGAAAAGCACCCGCCACGAACGCCTGCCACTTGCCACGCTTCGGATCCTGGCCCGGCAGCTTTTTCTGCGGTTTGAACTGAGGCGAAGTCACCTCTGGCTCATTTGCCTCCGCCGGGTAGATCCTCACCCGCACATCGAACCAGGCAGCCTGTCCGGTCACAGGATCGGAGTTGGACATATGGTCTCCCGCCTCGCAGGGCGGCAGCTCTTCGGAGATAACGTGATTGAGCAGGAAGCCCTTCTGGGACTCATTCGCCTTGGGGGATAACCCCCAACTGCCCGCCGCCTTGCCGATGGCGTTCCAGGTCCAGACTGTGCCCGGCTCCACCGCCTCGGAGAAACGGGCCATGCAGCGCACCTTGTTGATGGGCGACTCAACCCAGATCCAGTCACCATCACCAAAGCCGCTGGCCTCTGCAGTGCGGGGGTTCACAAACAGGTAGTTATGGGTGTGGATCTGCCGCAGCCAGGCATTCTGTGAGTCCCAGGAGTGGTACATCGCCATCGGCCGCTGAGTCAGGGCATTCAGCGGATAGGTATGGGTATCCACCAGCTTGTGTTCCAGCGGTGCGGAATAGAACGGCAGCGGATCGAAATTTTCCTCGACTCGTTTACGCAGACGCTCAGGCGGTATACGACCAGGCCACTTTCCCTGGGCTGCCAGACGGAAGCGCTGCAACACTTCTGAGTAGAGGTGAATCGTAATGGGCTCTGCGTAGCGGGTCATGCTGTGGGCTCGCGCCCACTCCAGATAGCCGCGATTCCAGTTGCGCATGTATTGATAGGACTTCGGCAGCTCATAGTGGTAGACGCAGCCGTTCTCCTTGTACATCTCCCACTGCCGGGGATTGGGATCGCCTTTGAGAAACTTCTCGCCGCCCTTGCCACGCCAACCGGCAAGAAAACCGATGCCGGAACCCGGCGAGGTCTCATAGTTGACGACAAAATCGGGATAGTCACGAAACTTGCGGCTGCCGTCCTCTTTGACAAAAGCAGGCAGACCGAGACGGGATCCCAACTCGATGAGCACCTCCTGAAAAGGCTTGCAGTCGCCACGGGGCGGCACCACCGGAATGCGCACCGAATCCACCGGCCCGTCGAACTCGGAGATCGGCCGGTCGAGCATCGACATGGCGTCATGGCGCTCCAGGTAGGTGGTGTCCGGTAGTACCAGGTCCGCAAACGCCACCGTCTCAGACTGGAAGGCGTCGGCAACGATCAGAAACGGGATCTTGTACTCTCCGTTCTCATCCTTGTCGGTGAGCATCTTGCGGACGTTTTCCGTGTTCATGGAGCTGTTCCACGCCATATTGGCCATGAACAGCAGCATTGTGTCGATCTTGTAGGGGTCGCCGCGCCAGGCATTGGTGATGGCGTTGTGCATCAGGCCATGCACCGACAACGGGTACTCCCAGGAGAAGGCCTTGTCGAGACGCACCGCCTCGCCATCCTCATCGACGAACAGGTCATCCGGTTTCGACGGCCAGCCCAGGGGCATACCATCCAGCGGCGTATTGGGCTGTACAGCTTCCGGTCCTTTCGGCGGTTTGGGACAGGGGGGAATCGGACGCGGGAACGGCGCCTTGTGGCGAAAGCCGCCGGGGCGGTCGATTGTGCCCAACAGGGTCATCAGGATAGCCAGTGCGCGTATCGACTGAAAACCGTTGGAGTGGGCAGCCAGGCCACGCATCGAATGGAAGGCTACCGGGTTGCCGATCACCGAATCATGATCGTTGCCCCAGCTATCGGTCCATTGGATCGGCAGCTCAATCTTCTGGTCACGGGCCACCACCCCCATCTCGTGAGCGAGGCGGCGGATGGTGTCAGCCGGGATACCGGTGATATGCGCGGCCCACTCCGGCGTGTACTCCTCAACCCGGTCTTTGAGCAACTGAAAGGCCGGCTTTACCTTTGTGCCATCCTCCAGTGTGTAGCTACCCAGGAGACGAGGGTCGACACCTGGCGTGTGTGTGGATATCTCACGATCCAGCTCGATGTCCCACCAGAGCTTGTTCTCGGGATCGAAACACCCCTCTTCGATGTGCATCTCAAAACGGCGGAAAAGACCATGATCATCGCGGCTGGCATCATCCACCACCAGCTCCGCCGAGTTGGTATATTTGATCAGAAAGTCACGATCGTAGAGTCCCTGCTTGATCAGTTCATGGGTGATCGCCATGATCAACGCACCGTCTGTGCCGGGCTTGATGGGCACCCACTCATCGGCGATCGCCGAATAACCGGTGCGTATCGGATTGATGGAGATGAAACGGCCGCCACGGCGTTTGAAGTCCGCCAGCGCAATCTTCAGCGGATTGGAGTGGTGATCCTCCGCCGTGCCGATCATGATAAACAGCTTGGCCCGATCCAGATCGGGACCACCGAACTCCCAGAAGGATCCGCCAATGGTATAGATCATACCGGCGGCCATATTCACGGAACAGAAACCGCCATGCGCTGAGTAGTTCGGGGTGCCGAACTGCTTGGCAAACATGCCGGTCAGGGCCTGCATCTGATCACGCCCGGTGAACAGGGCGAACTTTTTGGGATCTTCAGCGCGGATCTTCGACAGCCGCCCCTCTATCAGCTCAAACGCATGTTCCCAGGAGATCTCTTCAAATTCAGAACTGCCACGCTCTGCCCCCTGCTTGCGCAGCAGCGGTTTGGTCAGGCGCGCCGGCGAATACTGCTTCATGATGCCGGAGGAACCCTTGGCGCAGATCGCCCCCTTGTTCAGCGGATGATCGGGATTGCCTTCGATATGGCGAATCTCACCATCCCGCAAGGTCACCCGAATGCCGCAACGGCAGGCGCACATGTAACAGGTAGTCTCTTTGACCTCGACGCGTCCCTGATCACTGTCAGATCTGGAAGTGGGATCCTGCATGCTAAAAAAACCTATGCAATAAAGCGGAAATAAGATCGGCAATAATTTTAATATATTAGCTTTTTCTTATTGAGAATGCCAATCGCGATGGTGTGGCAGAAACCAAATTGAGCCAGCCAGGGATGAAGATAGAACAGAAAAAGTAGCAGGGACTGTATTGATTGGCCAAAACCGACAGTTTACCCGGCAGTTAGCCAGGCATTTCAACTGACATCAATGGGGAGGACTCATCAGCTGCGGGCCGGCAGCACATGGCCCGTTTTTGCCAACATGGTATTCACCGCTTTTTGCAGGCGTTTGGGGTCGAAGGGCTTCTGCAACCAGCCGTTGGCACCCATGCGCTTGGCTTTATCCTTTTTGAAATCCGCGCTTTCAGTGGTCAACATGATGATCGGCGTCTCCGAATAGTGATCGAGACGGCGCAGTTTACTGACAAGACTGATACCGTTCATATTCGGCATATTGATATCACTCAGAACCAGATCAACGGCATTGTCGCGGGCAACCTGCATCGCCTGCATACCATCCTCCGCAAGCAACACTTCGTGCCCTTCATCTTCAAGCACACCCCGCACCAGTTCCCGCATCACTTTCTGATCATCCACCGCAAGAATTATCGCCATCTCCGGACTCCCGTTTCACTAGAGAATTGAGTTTCCTCATATATCGTCAGATGGTGGGGGAACTTTAAGATAAACTTGTGGAAGCAGCTCCCGGCCCGAAAACTCCGTAGAGGGTGAATCGTGGCGTAGGCCCGACCAAGCGTAGCGGATCGGGCAATCCCGGCCGGAGAGGGAGCAGGAGTGTCGCCGGTTCCGCTACGCTTGAACCGGCCTACTCCAGTATTGTCAATATCGCACTGGCCTGGATGAGCTGAACAGTACCGGCAAACAACTCAATAGCTGAATTTCTTCAAGACCTCATAGCCAAACTCCGGTTTCCAGCCCCAGGAGTAGTTACGCAGATCCTTTAGCGCCGCTTGCTCCGCCTGAGCTGCAGATCCGGCGCTATAACCACAGCCATAGCTGGTTCTGGGTTTTCCGATGGCACTTTTGTAGTCGGTTTGTACTATGACCACATGGGCGTGGGGGAGATTGGTGTTGGCCTGGGGATGGGTATCCTGATATTTCTTGTGCCAGCCCTGCTCGCGCAACCGGACCTTGGCTTTTTCAATTGCGGCGGCGACGCTCTCACCCTGTCCCGCAACCCACTCAATCGCCAGGGAGTTCCCCAGCTTTTTCACCACGACACAGGCGGCTCCGGCCTGGACATTCTGCCCGGTCAGCAACAACGTCAGGCCAATCAGGTATCCACTCATCTGTCGCATGATAATTTCCGTAGTCTGGCTTCAATTTTGTTGGGCTTCCAGCGTCTCCCAGCGATCGAAGGCGGTTTCCAGTGCCTGCTCCAGTTCTTTCAGTTCCTGCTGCAGGCCGGTAACTTTGTCACCACCCTGCTGATAGATTTCAGGATCACTCAACTGCTGCTGGACAGCCCCAATCTCTTTCTCGATGGTTTCAATCTGCTGCGGCAGAGCACCCAACTCACGCTGGTCTTTGTAACTGAGCTTTCCTGCCCCCTTTTTCGGCGGACTCGGCTCAGACTTTACCGCTTTTTCTGAGGAAGCCACCGGCAGAGCCTGCTGCTGTTTGCGATGGCGGTCCCAGTCACTATACCCTCCGACGTACTCGGCGATCCGCTTTTCCCCCTCGAACACCAAGCAGGCGGTGACCGCATTATCGAGAAAATCCCGGTCGTGACTGACCAGTAGCAGCGTGCCCGTGAAGTTGATAAGCAGCTCTTCGAGCAGCTCCAGCGTCTCTACATCCAGATCGTTGGTGGGTTCATCGAGCACCAGCACATTGGCCGGTTTTGTAAACAGTTTGGCCAGCAGCAACCGGTTGCGTTCACCGCCGGAGAGCGCCTTCACCGGGGTGCGCGCCCGCTCCGGGGTAAAGAGAAAATCCTGCAGATAGGAGATGATGTGTCTGCTGCCGCCGCCGATTTCGACCTTGTCGCTGCCACCACCCACATTATCCTGTACCGATAATTCCTCCCGCAGTTGGCTGCGCATTTGATCAAAGTAGACCACTTCCAGATTGGTCCCGAGCTTCACGCTGCCGCTGTCCGGTTTCAACCGTCCAAGCAGCAGATTGAGCAGGGTGGTCTTACCGGCGCCGTTGGGGCCGATGATGCCTATCCGGTCACCCCGCATGATAGTGGTGGAGAGACCTCTGATCACAGGCTTTCCTTCCCATGCATAGCTGATGTCATCCACCTCCACCACCAGCTTGCCGGAACGCTCACCCGCCTGCAGCTGCATACGCACCTGGCCGGTTTCACTGCGTCGGCGGCTATGCTCATCCCGCATCGCCTTCAGTGCCCTCACCCGCCCCTCATTTCGGGTGCGGCGGGCCTTGATCCCCTGACGAATCCAGACCTCCTCCTGCGCCAGCTTCTTGTCGAAACGGGCATTCTCCTGCGCCTCGGCATTGAGCATCTCCTCCTTGCGGCGCAAAAAGTTGTCGTAGTCTCCCGGCCAGTCGGTCAGGCGTCCCCGATCAAGTTCCAGAATCCGCGTGGCGAGATGACGCAGAAAAGCACGGTCGTGGGTCACAAAGAGCAGTGCCCCACCGTAACCGAGCAGAAATTCCTCCATCCAGTCGATGGATTCGATATCGAGATGATTGGTAGGTTCGTCCAGCAACAGCAGATCAGGTTCAGTCACCAGCGCCTGTGCCAGCAGCACCCGTCGCTTAAGTCCACCGGAAAGTGCCTCGAACTGCATGTCAGGATCCAGCGAGAGTCGGGAGATTACCGTCTCGACCCGCTGTTCCAACTGCCAGCCATCCCCTGCCTCAAGCTCATGCTGAACCCTGGCCAGGGGTTGGAGCAGGGTTTCGTCACCCGTCTCCGCAAGACGGGTGCTGATCTGATGGTACTGTTTTATCACTTCAGAGAGTTCCCCGATGCCATTTGCCACCACATCGAAAACAGAACCCTTCAGCGCTTTGGGTACCTCCTGCATGAGACGCGCAATACGCACACCGCCACTGACAACCCGCTCACCGTCATCAGCGGTCAGCTCTCCAAGAATGATCTTCATGAGGGTCGATTTGCCGGCACCATTGCGTCCAAGCAAACAGATCCGCTCACCCCGTTCAATGGAGAGATCCACACCATCCAGCAGCAGCGGGCCACCAAATCCAAGTTGTATATTTCTCAGTCTGATCAGCGACATCGATTCACCGTTGGAGATTGGCGCAGTGAGAGCCCTATCGACCCGCCGTTCGCGCCAAAGGAAAAGCCGGGTAGTCTAACAGGCTTGATAGTGGAATTAAGAGCAGAAAGGCGTGCGGGCAGGGCCACCGCATTAAAATCAGCTTGAAAACACCACCTTAGTGCGGTAACGGTCATTCCACGCAGCTTTTCTCTTTTTCTTAGCGAGACTGAGTGA
>JAESPE010000051.1 GCA_016756835.1 gamma proteobacterium endosymbiont of Lamellibrachia anaximandri
GATGCCTACTTTGCTTCCCCTCTGGCGCAAGGCACGCCGGGTAAGCAGTGCGGCCTCGCGGCTACCGGGGACTACCAGCCTTCGCTTCGCTCTCCATGGCTGGCAGCGTGGGTGATCAGGAAGCGCCGCTGTAGGTCGGCCGGCAGCACTGTGACCAGGTCCGCCAGCGGCAGGCCGGAGGTGTTGGAGCTAAGGATGGTGTCGGCTGTGAGATGCGGGGTGATCTGTTCGTACACCTTGTGCTTGATGTCCAGGCTTTCGGCGACGGCTTCCACCACCCAGTCGGCCTCGCCCAGCCGGGCCAGATCGTCAGCATAGGAGCAGGGGGTGATCAGCCTGGTGTTTTGCGGTTTATAGAGGGGCGCCGGCTTGAGCTTGGTCAGCACCTGTACTCCCTTGTCCGCCAGCTCCGCGGAGATATCGAACAGCAGTGAAGGGATGCCGGCATTCGCCAGGTGTCCGGCGATCTGCGCCCCCATGACACCCGCGCCCAGCACTGCGACTTTCTGTATGTTATCTGCCATAAAGCTACTCGTTTGCACCGTGCGCCGCAGGCTTCAGCCGGGCCGCCGGATGATGGTAGTGATCCCTTGGCCGGTACCGATACACATGGTCGCCAGCCCGGTGTGTGTGTCTTGCTGCTCCATGACGTTGATCAGGGTGGTCAGAATGCGCGCGCCGGAACAACCCAGCGGGTGACCCAGCGCCACGGCACCACCGTTGAGGTTGATCCTGTCCATGTCCCAGCCGCCTTCGCGAATGACATACAGGGACTGCGCGGCAAATGCCTCGTTGAGTTCGATGGTCTCGATGTCCGCCATCTCCAGCCCGGCTTTGGCCAGTGCCTTGGCGGTGGCGGGCAGGGGTCCCCTGCCCATGCGTGTCCAGTCCACACCGGCCACGGCGCGCGCGACGATGTCGGCGCGTGGTGTCAGACTAAGTCGCTCGGCAAACGCCCGGCTGGTGATCAGTAGCGCCGACGCCCCGATCGAAATCGGACTGCTGGTGGCGGCGGTGACGCTACCGTTCTCGACAAAGGAGGGCTTGAGGCTGCGGATCTTGTCGATATCCGGTGCGCGTGGCCCCTCATCGTGTTCAACGACAGTCTCGCCGTAGACATCAATAGGGACCAGTTCATTGCTGAAGCGACCCTCGGCCGTTGCACTCAGGGCCTTCTCATGAGAACGGATGGCAAAGGCCTCCTGGTCCTCGCGGGAGATGCCGACATCGTTAGCAAGGTTTTCCGCCGTCTCGCCCATGCTGATATAGAAGTCGCGTGCCGCCAGATCGGGATGAAAGTCGGGGGCAAAGCCGCCCATCGGTACCGAGAACATATCCTCCACGCCGGCAGCGATCCCCACTTCGATGTCACCGCACTCAATGGCCGTACTCAACTGGTGAACCGCGTCCATTGATGAACCGCAGAAACGGTTAACCACCTTGCCGCCGGCCTCTTTGGGAATGCCGGCCAGCAGCACCACCGAGCGACCCAGCAACATGCCCTGCGGGCCTTCGGGAAAGGCGCAACCGACCACCACGTCCTCTATCAGTTCCGCGTCCAGTGCAGGGTTTCTGTCCAGCAGGCCTCGGATCACCTGGGCACATAAATCATCGGGGCGGATACCGATCAAGTGGCCGTGCTTGACGCCAATGGGGGAGCGCACGGCGTCGACAATGACGGAGTTGGGTACTGTCATACAGTTGCTCCTAGAAAGGGTAGCCATTCCTGGAATAGACATAGTCCGCCAGTGCTCTCTTCAACTGGATGATGTCCGTTTCCGGCAGCATACGCCGTTGAAACCGTCGCAGGTGGTCAGCGGTATCCGGCGGCAGCTTGCCGTGGAAGATGGCATGCAGGCCGGTCAGCGCCAGGTTCAGCAGCCTGATCGAGACCTCGGCACTATGGATTCTGGCAATGGTTGCAGCCATCTTATCGACAGGCGCGTCGCCCTGAAGACACTGGACGCGGGACAGGGTGCTGTCCGCCACATACAAGTAGGTGAACATGTCCGCCAGAATCTCGGTCAGTTGCTGCTCATGTCGCAGATCCTGACCGAATTCGTTCAGGGCAGCATGGAAGACGTGCAGCGCCAAGCGCTTGCCGGTCTCGATGGCACACTCCTCGTTGGCCTGCGCACCGCTGAACGCCTGTTCCACATCGCTCTCCAGAAAAGCATCGATATCCCGGATGGCCGTGCGGATCGGCAGCTCCTCGAGTAGCGCCTTTTTTATCATGTAACCAGTGATGATCTGGCGATTGATCTCGTTGCTGCCTTCCCAGATGCGGTCGATGCGCGTGTCGCGGTAGGGGCGGGCCATGGGGAACTCCTCGATGAAGCCGTAGCCACCCAGGATCTGGATGCCGTGGTCGGTGACCATGCCCAAGGTCTCGCTGCCGTAAACTTTGGCCATGGAGGCCTCGATGGCGTACTCCTCGGTGGCCTCGCCCATGTGGATGTAATAGAGCGGATCGTCCTTGTCCAGCCGGTCGGTCGCTTCCTGGATGAGGCCGATGGTGCGATAGATCATGCTGTCGGCAGTATAGATGCGCACCGTCATGTCGGCGATCTTGCCCTTGATAACATCGAATGCTGCGATCGCCTGCCCGAACTGGCGGCGGTCCCGAGCGTATTTCACCGCTTCCTCCAGTACTGTCTTGCTGCCACCCAGGTCGGCAGCGGCCAGTTTGAAACGGCCCAGGTTCAGCGCGTTGAAAGCGATAGTGGCGCCCTTGCCGATTTCGTAGAGCAGGTTCTCCGCCGGGACGCGTACATCGGTGAGCGTGATCGGCGTGGTGGATGAACCTTTTACGCCCATCTTCTTCTCTTCCGGCCCGACCTCCAGGCCGGCGCTGTCGCGTTCCACGATAAAGGCGCTGAAGTGCCGGCCATCAACCTGCGCAAAAATGGTATACACGTCCGCCCAGCCGCCGTTGGTGGTAAACATCTTTTCGCCGTTGAGGATATAGGACTTGCCGTCCTCCGACAGATCGGCGCGGGTTTTGGCGGCAAGGGCATCGGAACCAGAGGATGCCTCGGTCAGCGAGTAGGCGCTGATCCATTCCGCGCTGACCAGCCTCGGCAGGTATTTCTCTTTCTGCTCCGGGGTGCCGAACCAGACGATAGGCAGCGAGCCAATGCCGGTCTGTACCGAAAAAATCACGGTGAACGAGGCACTGTAGCCCCTGGCCAGCGATTCGACCACAATGGCAGACGTCACCTTGTCCAGTTCCAGTCCGCCGTAGGCCTCGGGTATATCGATCCCTAACAGGCCGAGTTCGGCCATTTCGCGCAGCAGTTTGACGCACAGATCCTTGTCGAATTTTTCGATCTCGTCGCGCAGCGGGTAGACCCGTTCGCTGGCGAAGTCCCGGACCATGCCTTCGATCTCGCGATGTTCTTCACTGAAGCACTCGCGTGTCAGGACGTTCTCACAACCAACCGGCTCGACGAGGAATCGTCCACCGGTTGTCAATTGCGCAGGAGTGTCATTCATCTTGTAGGTTTCCTGTATACACACCCAGCCTAGCGCTCGAAACTTTGCCCGTCAACGCGGCGGCGTTTACTGTTCTAACTCACAGCAGTGAACTGACATACGAGGCCGCATAGAGACTTTATCGAATCAGGGGCAGCAGCGGCTTGGCAAAGCCGCACATTCTAGCGGGTGTGCGTCCAGCCCGGGTAACCGCTAGCCACGGACCCGGTATCGAGCCTTGCAGTCAGTCCGATAACTGGCTAGTTGATGCGTAGGTACGAAAGCAGGCGAAGTGCCATGTTTGAAGTGAAGGATTTGTAGAGGGAGGATTGAGGATTCAGGATGATTATTTCGTGGTGCACTCATGCCAAGTTGTTTCTAGGATCGCAGTATCCAGATTGCGTGCAAGGATGATGTTGGAAAGAGTGTGGCAAGAGCGACTCATAGCCGCCTGGAAATGAGGAGACAATGCGTCAATTAAGTCCACTCGGAAGTCCTGGGTGATCGAATCATGGACTTAATTCAGGTTAAGTAAGCCACAGATCTTAATCGGCTCGTATTGCATAACACATTGATGAATATGGCGCGCCCGACAGGATTTGAACCTGTGACCCCCGCCTTCGGAGGGCGGTACTCTATCCAGCTGAGCTACGGGCGCGAAGATCGCGTATTTTACCCGCCCCCCAGGTGTGCGTCTATGCCGGTTCGCGCTTTTCTCTTCCGACCTGTATAATCCGCTGATTTACTAATACTGGGCTCGCGACAGCGGACCATGATTGAATCCTTTTGTGGAGGAAGATGCCTGTGAATAAGTTTGCCGCCCCTATGAGTATTGCGCTGGCTGGTGCCATGGTCCTGGTTTCAGCGAGCCAGGTAATGGCTGATGACCGTGACGATGTGCTGTCCCGGATCAAGCCGGTCGGTACAGTTGCCATTGAGGGACAGCCCGCACCGGCTGCTGCCCCAGCGCCAGTCGCTGCTGCTCCGGCGGCTACACCTGCTCCCGCAGCCGCCCCTGCTCCCGCCCCGGTAGCGGCTCCTGCACCGGCTGCCGGTGGATCTGAGGGCGCTACTCTCTATGCCGCCAAAGGCTGTGCGGGCTGTCATGGGGCAGATGGAAAAACGACCATAATGCCGGTCTATCCCACGCTGGCCGGACAGACCTCTGCCTACCTCGTAGCACAGATGAAGGACATCAAGAACGGCGCCCGAAACAACGGCCAGTCTATCATCATGAAAGGAATTATTGCGGGTGTCTCTGATGCGGAAATAGAGACCATTGCAGTTTGGCTAAGCAATCAGTAAGCCGTTTTCACTGGCTTTTTTACCAAGAGCCCCTCGTGTCTCTTGGTAGTCTACACAAGGACGTGGGTCAATTTTGACGCATAGGGAATGGAGTCAAACTTGACTCCATTCCCCCACCTGAGTCAGGTAAGCATTGATTTAAGGTTGGCCAGGTGGGCGGTGCCGCGCTCCTGCTTCTCCTCTTTCGACAGCTTGCTCTTCTTGCCCTCCCATACCAGATCGTCTTCCGGCAGTTCTTGCAGGAAACGGCTGGGTTCGCAACGGATGATCTCTCCGAAGCGTTTGCGTTTCGCCGCATAGGTCATGGTCAGGCTGCGCTGCGCGCGCGTGATGCCGACGTAGGCGAGACGCCGCTCCTCTTCGATATTCTCATCCTCGATGCTGGTACGGTGGGGCAGCAACTCCTCCTCCATGCCGACCAGAAAGACGTGGGGAAACTCCAACCCCTTGGCCGCGTGCAGGGTCATCAAGTGGACCTGCTCACCCACCTCCTCCTCATTCTGGCGCTCCAGCACATCCATCAGGGTCAGATGGTTGACCATCTCCGCCAGGGTCTTCTCCTGCAGCTCGCCATTCTGCAAAGCATTCAGCCACTCCATCAGGTCGTTGACGTTGCTCATGCGCCTTTCACTCACGGCATCACTGCTGCTGTTCTCCCGCACCCAATCCTCGTACTGAATCTCCAGGATCAGACTGCGAATCACCTTCACCGGGTTTTCATTTTCGGCACGACGGGCAAAGTGATCGATCATCTGCGAGAAGCGCTGAAGACGCTCCAGCGGTCGGCTCGAAAGCTGTGTCTGCAAGCCCATTTCATCGCAAGCCGCCAACATGCCGACCTCCCGCTGCTGGGCATAACCCCCCAACTTTTCCAGGGTGGAGGGGCCTATCTCCCGGCGCGGGGTGTTGACGATACGCAGAAAGGCGGTGTCATCATCCGGATTCGCCAGCAGCCGCAGATAGGCCATCGCGTCCTTCACCTCGGTGCGGGAGAAGAAGGAGGTGCCGCCACTGAGAAAATAAGGGATGTTATGGATGCGCAGCGCCTTTTCAAAGACGCGCGCCTGGTGGTTGCCGCGATAGAGAATTGCGTAGTCACCATGATTGCAGCGGCTGCTGAATTTGTGGTGCAGGATCTCGGAAACCACCCGCTCCGCTTCATGCTCCTCACTGCGGCACTCCAATACCCGCAGCGGATCGCCTGGACCCAGTTCACTCCAGAGCCGCTTCTCGAAGACGTGGGGATTATTGGCGATCAGATGGTTCGCCGCCCTTAGAATGCGGCCGCTGGAACGGTAGTTCTGCTCCAGCTTGGTGACCTTGAGGATGGGAAAGTCCGCCTTCAACTGCACCAGATTCTCCGGCCGGGCGCCACGCCAGGCATAGATCGACTGATCATCGTCCCCCACCACGGTGAACCTCGCCTGCACACCCACAAGCTGTTTGACCAGCTCATACTGGGCCAGGTTGGTGTCCTGATACTCATCCACCAGCAGATAGCGGATGCGGTTCTGCCACTCGTCGAGGGCATCCGGATGGTCCCGGAAAAGCTGCACCGGCAGCAGGATCAAATCGTTGAAATCGACCGCATTGTAGGCCTTGAGATGGCGCTGGTATTCGGCAAAGAGCCGTGCATTGCCGACTTCCAGGTCGTCTTCCGCCTGACTGAGCGCAGCTTCAGGGCTGACCAGATCATTCTTCCACTCCGAGATACGCCACTGGGCGCTGGAGACCACCGCCTCGTCACCGCTGTTCTGGCGCTTCAGCAGATCCTTCAGCAGGGTGGCGCTGTCCTGGTCGTCGAAGATGGAGAAACCGGGTTTGTACCCGAGCCTTTTCAGCTCCCGGCGCAGGATATTCAGCCCCAAGGTATGAAAGGTAGAGATATTCAGCCCGCTGCCTGCTTTGCCGCCAAGCTGCTTGCCAACGCGCGCTTTCATCTCCCGCGCCGCCTTGTTGGTGAAGGTGACTGCGGTAATGTGGCGTGGATTGTAGCCGCACTGCTCCACCAGGTGTGCGATCTTGGTGGTGATCACCCGGGTCTTGCCACTGCCCGCTCCGGCGAGCACCAGTAAGGGACCGTCGATATATCGAACGGCATCACGTTGGCCGGAGTTCAGATCAGACATCTTGTTGCCAGGAAGTTTAGGGATAGAGATTGAGCAGGCGCTGTTTGGCCAGGAAGAGTACGCAGAGCATTTTGCCATTGCAACCATGCAAGCATCTGTTTCGTGACCTTGATATGATGAATGCTTCCTTATAAATATCGAGCAAGTCATGAGCATCCAGACCAAAGACCGGCGCTCCAAGACCCGGCCACTGGCGGAAAAGCAGCTGACCCGTGAATCCTGGCGGGTTTTTCAGATCATGGCCGAATTCGTGGAAGGGTTCGAGCAGTTGGGACAGATCCGGCCCTCGGTGAGTTTCTTCGGCTCCGCCCGCACCCCCCGCAGCCACCCGCACTATGCCCTGGCGGAAGAGATTGCACGACGTCTCTCCGACAGCGGATTCTCGGTAGTCAGCGGCGGTGGCCCCGGCATCATGGAAGCAGCCAACAAAGGGGCTTTCGAGGGAAAATCAACCAGTATCGGCCTGAACATCCAGCTTCCGATGGAGCAGGTGGGCAACCCCTATCAGGATATCTCCCTCAACTTCAAACACTTTTTCTCCAGAAAGGTGATGTTCGTAAAATACGCTTCCGCCTATGTGGTCATGCCCGGTGGCTTCGGCACCCTGGATGAGATGGCGGAGATCCTGACCCTGGTACAGACCCGCAAGACCAGGGAGATCCCGATTATTCTGGTGGATGACAAATTCTGGCAGGGTTTGCTGGAGTGGTTCCGCGGTTCACTTTGTGAAGCCGGTACCATTTCACCCTCCGATCTCGATCTGGTGCAGGTCTGTAACGAGCCGCAAGAAGTGGTGGATGCTATCTTTACGCACTACGAGAGCCGCGGTTTCGAACCTTCAGCTGAAGAGCAGGAGATGCTGCTTGAACTTTAGGAGATGACAATGAAAAAACTGCAGGCCCTGCTTTTTGCATGCTCGACCGTTTTTTCCATCCAATCATTGGCCGCAGAACCCTCGGCCGTACCTGAACCGCCAGATATCCCACCGCCTGTTGTCAGTGGTGAGAGCCTTGAGCCAGAAGTCACCATCATCAAGAAGGAGGAGGGCACCCTCTACGAATACCGGGTCAACGGTCTGCTCTATATGGTCAAGGTCGTACCCCAACTTGGCCCACCCTACTATATGCTCGACCGGGACGGCGACGGCGAATTCGACTCAAGGGGCAGTGATCCCACCAATGTCTCCGTGCCCCAGTGGGTTCTGTTTCGCTGGTGAGGCTTTGGCCGTACAATCCTGATCTCCGATCACTTGTCATTTCCAGCATAGCGAGAAATCTTGCGCCTTCACTCATTGATCAATCTGTAGCCTGAGATCTCTCCCTACGGTCGAGATGACAATGAGACAATTTTGTAACCTATGAACAAACAACTGGCGCGACTGGCCGCTGCTATCGAAAACACCAACGACTGGCTGGGAAGGCAGGTCTCCTGGCTCAGCCTGTTGATGGTTTTGGTCACTTTCGCCATTGTAATCCTGCGCTACGCCTTCGATTTGGGCTGGATCTGGCTGCAGGAATCCGTGACCTACATGCATGCCACCCTGTTTCTGGTGGGCGCCGCCTATACCTTGAAACATCAGGGCCACGTACGGGTCGACATCTTCTATCGCCGCTTCTCTCCACGCACCCGCGCCTGGGTAGACCTGTTCGGCAGCCTGCTACTGTTGCTGCCGGTCTGTTTCATGATCTTCCATCTGAGCGAGGGCTATGTCGTCCAATCCTGGGAGTTGTGGGAAGGTTCCCGCGAGGCGGGTGGTCTCGATGGCGTATTCCTGCTCAAAAGCCTGATTCTGCTCATGGCTGTGACGCTCGGCCTGCAGGGGTTGGCCCAGGCTATCCACTGTTATCTCGGACTGAATGGCCATAGAACACTGAGCGGGAATCAGAGGCAATCATGAGCGTCGAATTTCTCCCTCTGCTGCTATTCTTCGCCGTCTGCCTGGTGCTGCTGCTGGGTTATCCCGTCGCCTTCTCCCTGGGCGGCACTGCGCTGGCCTTTGCCTGGTTCGGCACTTTAACCGGTCACTTCGACGATGCCTTTCTGTCGGCCCTGCCCAACAGGCTCTACGGCATCATGACCAACGAAACCCTGATTGCTGTGCCGCTGTTCATCTTCATGGGGGTGATGCTGGAACGCTCCCGGGTGGCGGAGAATCTGCTCGACACCATGGCGTCCCTGTTCGGACCCATACGAGGCGGACTGGGCATATCTGTCACCCTGGTGGGTATGCTGCTGGCCGCCAGCACCGGCATCGTCGGCGCCACGGTGGTGACCATGGGGCTGCTCTCCCTGCCCACCATGTTAAAGCGCAACTACGACCCCGGCGTTTCCACCGGCATTATCTGCGCCGCCGGCACATTGGGACAGATCATCCCTCCCTCCATCGTCCTGGTGCTGCTTGGAGACGTGCTCTCCGCCGCCTATCAACAGGCGCAACTGGATATGGGCATATTCTCACCGGACACGGTCTCTGTCGGGGATCTATTTCTCGGCGCATTGATCCCCGGTCTGATGCTCGTGGCGCTCTACCTCGCCTATCTGGGGGGTATCGCCATCTTCAGGCCTGATGCGGTGCCGGCAATCCCTGAGGCAGAAAGGGAGAAGGATCTGCGAACCCTCTTGATCCGCGTCCTGAAGGTGCTGGTGCCGCCACTGCTGTTGATCGTGGCGGTACTGGGTTCGATTCTCGGCGGACTGGCGACCCCCACCGAGGCCGCCTCCGTCGGCGCCATGGGCGCCATGCTTCTTGCCTTCAGCCAGAAACAACTCAACCTGACCACCCTCAAGGCGGTCATGACCGGCACCACCAGGGTCACCAGCATGGTGTTCCTGATCTTCATCGGCGCCTCACTATTTTCGCTGGTATTCCGTGGTTTCGGCGGCGATGAAGTGGTCACCGATCTGCTGACCGGACTACCCGGCGGCGTTTTCGGCGCAATGCTGGTGGTGATGCTGGTAATGTTTCTGCTCGGCTTCATCCTGGACTTTATCGAGATCACCTTCGTGGTGGTGCCGATCGTCGGCCCCATCCTGCTGGCCATGGGTCTCGACCCGGTCTGGCTGGGAGTAATGATCGCCATCAATCTGCAGACCTCCTTTCTCACCCCGCCCTTCGGTTTCGCCCTCTTCTACCTCCGTGGCGTTGCTCCGCCGGAAATCACCACCGGGGCAATATATCGCGGCGTCGCACCTTTCATCCTGATCCAGTTGCTGATGCTGGGACTGCTCTCTCTCTGGCCACAGATGGCGACTTGGTTGCCCGGCATCGTCTATCAATAAAGCGCTCCACTCCTGAAACATCAGGTCAGATCACTCCTCAACATCGAACCCACCAGACTGTGTCGGATTTCTTTACACCTCTGCAGACACACAACCCCGCCGCTTTGACCCTAAACTCTCTTTAAAAACAACATGTTGGGAGAATACGATTCCATTTTTTGTAAACATCCTTAAACACAGTAACGATTTGTGAAATTAATGACTATCTTAGATGCTTTAATTCTTTCAATCGTTATATTTCCCTCAGGTAATCGAAATAGCCTGCTGAAAATTCGATAAACAGTTTCGCTATCTCTGTCGAAAAACCTTACACAGGATCCAAGCGCTGTTTCGACGCTATCCGATAACGTGACAGATTTCTCAATATTTTCAATCAGTAAACATTGATAAGCGCAAAATATACATAAATGGCGTGATAGCTGCAGTCACAACCGCAGGCACATTGCCGCAATTCTTACAAGAGGGAGAATTATGCAGATCAGTACAGAGGGCAGACCCATATCCATGGGCAGACCAAAGAAAAATACACTGACCAAGGGTATGGGGCTGATCGCCGCCATGCTCACACTCTTCGGCATCAATGAGGCACAGGCAACGGGGCCTGGCCTCAGCGCTGTTATTGCCATGGGCTGTGATTCATACACCATCGGCGTTAAAGGCGATGGGAATCAGACCGTCACCTATACTTCTTCCCTGGAATCCCTCTCTGGAGGCGCACCTGTCGCCCTTGATGGTTCCTTCTATATGGAACCCGGCCTCAAAGCGTACTGCGCACCTATACGGTTACAATCGATCCGCCACTGACCGGCCCATACCAATTCAACGGTGCGCCAGGTTACGAAGCCGGTTCTGCGACATTCTCCGCATACGGTGAAGTCATTAACACCCTGCCAATGACATCCTCTCTGCCCAATCTCACACTGGATTGCGACACTGAAGCGGCATCCATTGGCGACCGCGTTTGGTACGATGACGACGGCGACGGCATACAGAACGGCTCCGAAACCGGCGCGGACGACATGGTCGCCAGACTCCATGACTGCGATGGGAACACCCTTCGCGACCCCTTCGGCGACTATTACTTCGAATACACCGACAGCAACGGCAACTACCTTTTCGATGGCCTGCTGCCTGGCTGCTATCACGTCAAGTTCTTTCATGAAACCAGGTATTATGGCCTGCCGGATGGCTACGAGTTCAGCCCACTGGATCAGGGTGGTTCTGAGGCGCTGGATAACGATGCCCATTCAAACGGCTGGACCTCAGCTATCCAACTGGCCTCCGGCGAGCATAACCGCGATGTCGATGCAGGCGTCTACATGCCCATTGTGACAACCGCCAAACTTGGTGACCGTGTCTTCAGCGATCTGAATGGCGATGGTATCCAGGACCCGAACGAAGACGGTATCGAAAACGTCCAGGTGGTCCTGTATGACTGTGCCGATGAGAGCCAGGTTGCAACCACCTCGACAGATGCCAGCGGCATGTATCTGTTTGATGCGCTTGCAGCAGGCAGCTACAAGGTTGAGTTTCTCCCGACCTCCGGTCATTTCAGCCCCATTGATCAAGGCACCGATGACTCCAGCGACAGTGATGCCAATCCTCTGAACGGCATGACTCAGTGTGTCGATCTGGTAACCGGCGAATCCAACATTACCATTGATGCCGGCCTCTATGAGACCGTCTCTCTCGGCGACTATGTCTGGTTCGACGACAACCGCAACGGCGTTCAGGAAGGCACAGAGTATGGTGTTGATGGTGTAACCGTCACTCTTACTGACTGCAGCGTACCGCCCAATCCAGTGCTTGATGCCGACGGCAATGTTGTTGCAGCGGCTTCCACACTCAACGGCGCCTATCAGTTCGATAATCTGATTCCCAGTTGCTATGTGGTAACTTTCGATAACCTGCCGGCTGGTTTCAACTTCACCCCGGCCAACGCAGGCGGCGATGACGCTCTAGACAGTGATGCCAATACTGCCACCGGCCGCAGTCACAATATCGTTCTGATATCTGGCGAAAACGACAGCACCGTTGATGCCGGCATCAACTACCCACCGAGTGCCCGTATTGGTGACCGTGTCTTTGAAGACCTGAACACCAACGGCATTCAGGATGCAGGTGAACCCGGCATTCCCGGTGTACCGGTTGAACTGCTCGACTGCAACGGCACCAGTGTGACAACCACCGTAACCGGTCCAGATGGCAACTATCTGTTCACCAGCCTGGATGCAGGAGGTTATGTAGTACGCTTCACTCAGCTGAACGGCCACTTCTTCACCACTGCAAACGCAGGTGCTGATGATGCGGTAGACAGCGATGCGGACACGACCACTGGTGAGAGCACTTGTACCACCGTTGCCGTGGATGAGGTCAACCTCACCATCGACGCCGGTATGTATCGCCTTGCATCCCTGGGTGACTACGTCTGGAACGACAGCAACATGGATGGCGTACAGGATATCGACGAAGCAGGTATCCCGAACGTCAGCATCTCCCTGACCAGCGACTGCAACGACAATGGTACTATCGACTCTGTCGATGCAACCACTACCGATGCTAACGGTGCTTACGGCTTCAGCGGTCTGTGCCCAGGATCTCACACTGTGGACATCAACCCGGCTACCCTGCCGGCCGGTATGATCCAGAGCTACGATCCGGACTCAGCACTCGACGGCATGGCTGATACCATCCTGATCTCCGGTGCTTCCGACCTCACGCTCGACTTCGGCTACTACGAAGATCAGCCTCTAGTCTGCAGCGCCTGTGACGGTAAAGTGACCGATCTGACCCTCAAGTACATCGGCACCACTGCCGGCTACGTTGAAGTCACGCAGAAGAAGCGCGGTATCGTCTTCTTCGGCATGGTTCAGCCTGGCGAGAACTTCTCCTTCAGCGGCACCGACAAGAAGGGAAGCCTGGGTACTGAGATCACCATCACCGTTGATGGCATCTTTAATACCAAGATCCACACCAGCTGCTCCAAGCCGATTGGACCTGGAATGTTGCTGGGTGACTTTACCGTCACAAACGGTAAAAGCCGGAACGGCGGAGTGCTTCCTATCTACAACAGCAACACCTGCGCGATACAGCCATAGGGGCATCGCAATAAAAATGACAGGAAGTACGAAGGCCGCAAGGAATAGCGGCCACTGAAAAAGGACTTTCAACAAAAAAGCCCGCGGAGACGCGGGCTTTTTTGTTGCTGTTATTTTGCTTCAGACGTCAGTAAAGCTGTCTGGAACCTCTATCCTGCCTGCCTCATATCAACCCAGCATCACTCTGCCCGCCACCGGGGAGATAGGGCGTGGCAGCGGTGCGGTAACGATCTTGAACAGGCGATGCTCCGGGGTTCGGAACATCACTCCCATCCCCGTTGGATTGGAGTGAATGACTACTGCCGGCACACGCCAATTTTCACCCTCCAACGTAAATGCCAGATCAAGTTCGGCGCCGATCCCCTCAGGTACCGTCTCAATCTCCATGTGCACGCCTTCAGGTGAGATGTTTTTGATCAGGGCAGCAACGCAGCCCCCTGTTTTGTATCGCAACTCGACCTGGAAGGAGGCTACATGCCTCTCATTCCCCCTCGTTTTTTTTTGCATTTTGATATCCTTTCTGCGAAAAAACACCTGCTTGTTCCAGGGTTGTCGGCATTCCAACCAATTTCTTTAGAAAACTTTCTATTCAGTCAGGGCTGCAAGCAACTTCTGCAATGCCTGGCCACGATGACTGAGGCTATTCTTCACCTCTGCCGGAAGTTCTGCTGAGGTGCAGTTGTGAGTGGGGACATAGAAGACCGGGTCGTAGCCAAAACCATTGTCGCCCCTGGCCTCAAAGAGCACCTGGCCCTCCCAGGTTCCCTGACAGATGATCGGGGTGGGATCCTCTGCATGGCGCATATAGACCAGAAGGCACTGGAAACGGGCGGTACGGGCCTCCTCCGGTACATCCTTCAGGCTCTCCAGCAGCTTCTCCAGATTTGCCTGGTCCGACGCACCCTCCCCCGCAAAACGGGCGGAGTAGATACCCGGTGCACCCTTGAGTGCATCGACCTCGATGCCCGAGTCATCAGCAATGGCGGGCAGTCCGCTCAGGCTCGATGCATGCCTGGCCTTTTTGATGGCGTTTTCGACGAAGCTGAGACCATCCTCCACCGCATCAGGGATATCGAAGTCACGCTGCGGCACCACCTCGATCTGGCCGGCGGCAAGCAGTTGGTTGATCTCGCGCACCTTGCCGGCATTATTACTGGCAAGAACGATTCGCTCTCCGGTGTGACGGCTGCTCATGGTCTCTGTCCTGAAATTAAATTGTAGAGTGGTGCCCCGCCGCGACTTACCAGTCAGCGGAGTCATCGCGGCGGGAAATTAGACCCAGGAATTTGGATATATTCGCTGGAACTGCGGAGTTTAGTCGCTCAAAGCGGCCTGCTGGATCTCGAGCAGTTGCCGGATACCCTGATCGGCAAGATCAAGCATGGCATTAAGCTCATCGCGACTGTAGGCGTCGCCTTCGGCGGTTCCCTGTACCTCGATAAAACCGCCCTTGTCGTTCATCACCACATTCATGTCGGTCTCGGCATTGGAATCCTCTGCATAGTCCAGATCCAATACCGGAGTGCCCTGGAAGACACCCACTGAAACAGAGGCAATCATATTCACCAGTGGATTTCTCTCCAGCAGATCCTGCTCACGAAGATGGGAGATAGCGTCCACCAACGCAACGCAGGCTCCAGTAATGGAGGCAGTCCGGGTGCCTCCATCCGCCTGAATCACATCACAGTCGATGGCAATCATTCGCTCCCCCAGCGCCTCAAGGTCTACTGCCGCCCGCAGGGAGCGACCGATAAGCCGCTGAATCTCCAGTGTGCGCCCACCCTGTTTTCCCCTGGCGGCTTCACGCCCCATGCGGTCAGTGGTGGAACGGGGTAGCATGCCGTATTCGGCAGTCACCCAACCCCGGCCCTTGCCCTTCAGGAAACGCGGCACTCGCGCCTCCACCGAAGCGGTGCAGATGACCTTGGTGTCGCCAAACTCCACCAGCACGGAGCCCTCCGCATGCTTTGTATAACCGCGGGTAATCTTGACAGCACGCAGATCGGTGGGCTGACGTCCGGAAGGTCTCATTGGATGGGTTACTCCTTTGATTTTAGGTCATGATGAATATCGACAACATCGCGCAACTCTTCGATAGCTTGTTTTATCTCATGCTCGCTACGTGGCAGACGCGCTGTGCCGGCGGCATTATCCACTAAAGTCATACCCAAGTCAGTGGATCGAAGATCGATAGTGTCACGCCGCCAGCGTACAGCCACGGCAGTGACATTATCACTCTCCGGCATACCATTACTCTCTGCCAGTGATGAGAGCTGGTTGACGGCTGACTGCAATACCTGGTCGGCACGAAAAAACGCCTCCACCATTGGACGCGCCGGCAATTTTCCCCAAAAACCATCTGAGCAGAGCAGCACGACATCCCCCTCCTGCAGACGATGCGGTTCCCCAAGTTCCGCCACAGGACGGTTGGAGATACCACCGAGGCACCGGGTCACGTAGTTGCGAAACCGGTGGGTTTGGACCTGCGCGGCGGAGATGATGCCCTGCTGCCGCAACTGCTCCACATAGGAGTGGTCCTCGGTACGGGAGAGGATGACATTGTCGCGCATAATGTAGAGCCGGCTGTCGCCGACATGGGCCCAGAAGGCCTGCCCTTCCTGGATCAAACAGAGCACTGCAGTGGTGCGTGGTTCAATGTGAGGTTCCTGCTCACGACCGTAGTCGAGGATGCGGCGATGCGCCATCTCCATCAATCCGCTGAGAAAAACCCGTGGACCGGAGATGGGCTTGCGGCTGGTGAGAAAGGCTCTGCGGCAGGTATCCATGAGGATCTGCGCCGCCATCTCACCACGCGGGTGGCCGCCCATACCGTCGGCCAGAGCCACCAGCATGGCATCGGGTGCTTCCAGAATCAGGCAGCGGTCCTGATTCATCCGGCGATTCCCAAGCAGGGTGCAGTGGGCGGTTTCATACTTCATGTAGAGAGACTCCCGCCTTTAATGAACGACCGTCGCGACAGATCACTACCAGTATCATCGAGGCTCTCTTTTAGTTTTGACTTGCTCTGCAGCGCGGTCAACAGCTCTCCGGCATTTTGCGGCCGCTCAGTCTGGTTTACGGCCATCGCCCAGTCGATCGCCTCCAGCAGGTAAGCGGGATAACGGCGACGATAGACCCGGGTTGCCGGCTTCAACTTGTCATCTGCATGACGTTCGATGGCAGAGGGTGGCGACTTGCCGTCCAGACAGGCCCGCATGCTTGCACCTATGGCATAGACATCGCTCCAGGGCCCGACATCACCTGACTGGTAATACTGCTCCACCGGGGAAAACCCACTGGTGACCACTCGTCCACTGCGACCGCCGCCACTCTCTTCCACCTGATAAACCGCGCCGAAGTCTAGCAACAGCGGGTTGCCGCCAGTACGCAGATGGATATTGCTGGGTTTGATATCGAGATGCAGCAGATTTCTGGAATGGATTAGATCAAGGGCATCCAGGATGGGAGGGAAAACCGTCAACATAAAACGGGTACTCAGACCACCGCTGCGTTTTTTTATATAGCTCGCAAGGTTCTTGCCACGCTCGTGATCCATCACCAGATAGCCGGTATCGTTAGCCAGGAAAAAACCCCGTACCTGCACGATGTTCGGATGCCTCAGGGAAGCAAGCACCTTGGCTTCCTGGTAGAAAAGCCGGCGACTGCGGCTAAGATTATCGATCTGTTTCGGGTTGATGACCTCGACCTGAAGACCCTCCCCACGCTTGGCCAGCTTCTTTGGCAGAAACTCCTTGATGATCACCTCGTCCTGGGTATCCTCGTCTTCCGCCAGATAAATCAGGCTGAAGCCGCCGCTCGCGACCAGTTTCATGATCACGTAACAGTCGAGAACGGTGCCTGAAGGCAAACTGTCGCGGGCTTTTTCCATCAATAAATTTTATTTTCGGGCGTATGCCTTCTGATTATAAGACCGGTTTCAGAAAATAGTGGCTCCAACATCCCGGCGAATCGCATTATGATACACACTTCACGAAATGCTGAACCAGATTCCTAATATAGCGTTCAGAATAATTGACTACCAACCACAGGTTAGACAGATGATCAGCAGTATGACCGCTTTTGCGCGGGAAGAGTACCGGGGAGAACTCGGTGTAATGAGTTGGGAGATCCGCTCCATCAACCACCGCTACCTTGAAGCATTCGTGCGGCTGCCGGAGGAGTTGCGCGTCCTGGAGACAAAAGTACGCGAGCGACTCAGTGCGAGGCTGGGGCGTGGCAAGCTGGACTGTTCGCTGAAATTCAAACCGGGAAAAGATGCGGAGGCCGGGCTGATCGTCAACCGGCGCATGGTTGAGCAACTGATAACCGCCGATGCAGAGGTTGCGGGTATCTTACACATGGACTCTTTCGTGAAACCCATGGACCTGCTGCGCTGGCCCGGTGTCCTTGAAGAACAGGAGCGGGACTTCACGCCGGTAACAAAGCAGGCGATGGATCTGCTGGACATCACCCTCGAAGGTCTGTTGGAAAATCGCCAGCGCGAAGGCCAGCGGCTCGGTGAGATCATCCGGCAGCGCCGACAGGCGATGCAGACGCAGGTGGATCAAGTCCGCAAACTGATGCCGGAGGTACTGGAAAAGGTCAGGGAGCGCATCCGCACCCGCCTGCTGGAGGTCATGGATGAGTTGGACGAAACCCGGCTGGAGCAGGAGATGGCCCTGCTCGCCCAGCGGTTGGATGTGGATGAGGAGATGGACCGTCTCGACACGCATCTGGCAGAGGTTGAACGTGTACTCTCCGCCGATGAACCCGTCGGACGGCGTCTCGACTTCCTGATGCAGGAGTTGAACCGGGAGGCCAATACCCTGACCTCCAAGTCGAACGATGTGAAAATCACCCGCATCGCGGTGGAGATGAAGGTTCTCATCGAGCAGATGCGGGAACAGATCCAGAATATTGAGTAGCTTTTCGTGTCATCTATAGCGGCATCGTGCAATGAGAATCAGCACACGAGTGATGAAAAGTCCTGGTCACAAACCACGTGAGTTACCTACCTGAGGATGTGGCAAGCAACGGTTCACGAAGACGATCTACTCAAGCGGTTCCGTCCGTTCTCAATAACGTCTGCAGACGCACCCTGGGGTATTCGTATCCAATCGCCTTGAACGGGATCTCGTTAATGCGTAGCAATAAGCGATCAAGATCCGCATAAGCCAGGCCACCTTCATGGGCGATGTGATGCTCAATATGAAAGGCCATATCGTTCATGGAACCCATCACACTGCGGTTATTGGTTTTTGCATAGGTGTTCTGCTGACTCCAGTCGAGCATGCGCTCTATCTGAGTCTGCTCAAAATCAAACAGGCGTTGGCTGCGAAACATAGCCTGACCGAATAGCTGATCGATATAGCTGAGTTGAGCAGCTTGTCTGCTCAAACGAAACTTATGCCCTGTGGGTATATGCTCAAAATCCGGGCGTTTGAGACCGGCCACGAAGAGCGAAAAGAGAGTCATGTCGTGGGTGAAGAGCACACACTTCCTGCGGTCGATGCGAAGCAGGTTGGCGTGCCAGCTACCAACATCGCTGATCACTTCCGGCTCGGCCGGTTTGATACGCAGCTCTTTGAGCAGCTTTTGGGTGCAACGGATAATCATAATTTAACTGGCATAATACTGGCGCCCTTGGTAACCAATGTCCTATTAAAAATGCTCGCTCAGCCTCTCTCTAATTTTTTCTCTGAACAGTTTTCCAAATAGCATGTGATTATCATGCTCGTGCCGTAACCGACCTGCAATGATACAGGGCGAGATATTCAGGCTTCGTGCCAAAGCTCTCACGGAGTCAGGATCAGTAAAATGGAGATTCGACCATGCCTCACGAGGCACCAGCGACTCCTGAGCCAGCGCATCGGCCTCGCTCTCTTTCTTATCCACGCCGACAGCGTCAAGATCGTCGATAAACCAGATTTCTGTGCCATCCAGATGCAACGCGATATGCGCCAGCTCATGCATCAGCGTGAACCAGAAGTTATCCAGCTTGTCATAGCGGAGTGTAAGCGCAATAACGGGATTGCCATTAGCATTCATACAAACCGCCCCATCCAGATAGGTTTTAGATAGATGCTGTTCGAAAACAAGATGAATCCCGCTACGATTTAGATATTCGATGGCTAGTTGAGGACCCTGCTCTGACCATGAAAGCTGGGTGAGTTTCTGCATCCATTCGCGATCGACGGTACCCTTCTCATAATTGGTGGGTAACTGCTCTTCCTGCGCTTTCTGCAACACACGAACTTGCCAGGCCCAGAGTGCATAAGGATCTGTCTTCTTATCGTTGGAGCGCAGGTGTGCGGTACTTCTCAGCATGGCTGGCTGCAGATCAAAGCCACCGGCTACGCTCGAAAGCAGTTTGCTTACCGTCTCGGCTGCATATTCGCGCAACTCCTGCAGAGTGCCAGTGAATCCATCAAAGTAGCCGCGCTTGCGCATGTCACTCAGCGGAAAGGCCTGCCAGTCGATCTCACTCTCATTGGCCAGTAGCTGTACCGGTTCCCGAATCAGCACTTCGGCGGGAATACCCAGGCCAGTAGTGAGCTTGCGGATCATATTGAGGCTAAGCTTGCGCTTGCCATTGAGCACTTCGCTTGCTTTGGATGCTGAACCAAAGTAAGGGACCAAGTCTTTATTCCTCAGCCCCTGTTGCTCCATGCGAAACTTGATCGCCTCAATAGGATCAGGCGTATCCATCGGAAACTGCTCCTGCTCATAGCGCTCGATCAGGAACGCCAGCACATCCAGCTCATCCCCTTCACGGCTACCAGGAGCAGGATCAGCATCCATCAGGCTCATCAGACGCGCCAATGCCTGTTCATGACCTTGCTCTGACTTGATGACTTTGATGTGGTCCATTGCCCTCTCCCTAGAAACGCTTCTTGCTGTACTCTGCGTGGGTTCCCACCCACTCGACGACAACAATGCCGTTTTGATACCGTACTTTAACGACCAAGCGATAATTGTTGCCCTTGATATTGAAGATGACCCGGTTATCGGTCAGAAAATCGGCGCGGCGATATCGGTTCTTGATGTCTTGAGGCGTTTTCCACTCGTTCGACTCCGTGTCGCTGAACCATGCATCCAGGGCGCTTTTGGCTGACGCATGCTTTTGAGAGAACTTCACCAGCTTGTCTCGTCCTAAGACTTTCATAGGCCTCTCTTATTCCCGATATGGGAATTATAGCAAGTATTCCCATTTTGGGTACTTATTAATTTCTCCACACCATATAACAGAAAAACACTGCGATGAAACACTATCTCTTTGTTTTATCCGCATTAATTAGAGCCTGCTCATTAACTGCAACATATTGATATTCCAAGAAATCCCAGTCGCCTCAAGGTATAAATAGTGGACGAAATCCACACCAAAGCCGTAAAAACCCGTGCATCTATGATCCGTTATCACAGCCCAAAACAACTCACATTGGCCGAATTCGACTGGCCATTCCAACTCGCACTGGATGAGCAAAACCGCTGTTGTCGTTTCCCATGACGACGATCCTGTCCTAAGTTAAGCAGCGGCTATTTGTTGAACGATGGCTTCGGCGTAGCGGTTGGCCGTATCACTCTTATCGTGAATGTTATCTTCGAGAAGGTCACAAAGAGCCATAAGGTGATCTACTTTTTCGACAATACGCGTAGCCTCATTTGCAGGGGGTAGTGGGATCATTACTGTTTCCAATATCCCCAGATTGATGTTCTTCTGAGCTGTTGATGGTGCAAAATCTTGAAGGCGTTCTTTAGCAGTTCGGGTGAAATACTCGAAGTACCTCGCATTACCAATAAGCTCAGACGGTATAAATCCAACAACACTGTCTGGAAAACATGCCGCAATCGACAATATTCCTGTGTCAGCTATGTTTGCAGCGATTGTTATACACATGGTTCCTGCCGGCCAAAGGTAACTTTGCGCGAGACCCTTGTCATTGTAATAAGCAGTGCAAGTCCTGATCAATCCATTCGCTCTAGCCACATCCCCTGTTTGAACGAGAGGGATGGTTCCACCGCTATAGAGGGCAGGATCATTTCTTGGTCTGTGCTTAGATTTACCCCGCCCGAAACCTCCAAGTTCAGGGAAACGAGCCCATTCCCACCCAGTGGGCAGCACATACGGGGCATTGTCAGCAACCAATGGTGGTAGCTGTTTTATTTTCTTGATCTTTCCCTCAGCCACAAGATTCGCTCTCTGTTTTCTGATCTTGTCTAACAGAACAGCAGCCGGTTCATCTGTAGGTTCTTGTGAAATCAACTTGCCCTTCATCGCTAGTGCGAGGATAACCTGGCGAAATTCCTGAACCGATTCTAAGGTGGTGTAGAGGTCGGCGAAGTTGTCGCGGATGCGGTGCCAGGCGGTTTGGGTGGTGGCGGTGTCGCTGGCTTCGGTGAGCGGATGGTGGACGGCGCGAATGAGGCGCTGGTGGGTTTCGACCCGGGCGTTGCGCTCGGCCTCCAGCTGGTCGCAGAGGGCCATCAGTTCATCGACCTTGGCGACGATGCGGTGTTGTTCATCAGTTGGTGGAATGGCGATAGGTATATTTGCTAAATCACCTTTGTTAAATCCAGCCTGAGCTGATCTGGATACTCCAAGTATATGTGACTGAAACGAAGCTGAACGGAGAAAAACATTTACATAACTGCTAATTATCTTTGCTTTGTCAAAAATGAATTTGATTAGTGCAACATTGTAAGCGCCAACTTGCCCAGCAAACACTTTTCCTACAGATGCGCCATAGCGACCCATCATGACATCTGTTTCATCACAAAACTTTGTCACCGAATCTTTAGGGACATAAACGGGTACAGGCTTAGGTCCAAAATCCCTAATCTGGAGTAATCTCACATACCCTTCCTTAGGTTGCTCAATAAACTGGCTTTTGGGTGGCTGGCTACCTCCTTTGATATCGAATATGTCAGAAAATTTAACGATTTTCCATCCCTGTAGAGCTACAACATCATCCACAGCATCAAACTTCGCAAGCCAGCTTGGTGCTAGCTCATCACTAACATCCTGCGATACCAACTTCCCCTGCACCGCCAACTGCAAAATCAATTCACGCATCTTCTGGAGACCGTTGGGAGCATCGATGAAGTGTCCGAACTGCTGAAGAAACTGCTCGTTGGTCATGCACCACGCTCCAGGGCTTCGGCAAGCTGGTTCTTGAGCTGCTCTTGAATAACCGCAATGGAACTTTGCAATTCCTGGTATTGGGCCAATAGTTCGTCAGGATCGCCGGGGCCTTCGTCGGCATCGTGGGGGTTCTTGATGTCGAGGTTGTAGTTGCTGGACTTGATGGTGTCGATGTCGACTCGCCAGGCCTGTTCGCTCTCTTCACGCTTCTCCCACCAGCCTTTCTCCGACTTAAACTCCTCGATACGCATGGGCTTGGTCTTGGAGTAAGACTTGTAGCCCGCTGGGTAGGGGTGCTCGTAGTACCAGATCTCTTTGGTCGGCTCACCCTTGGTGAAAAAGAGCAGATTAGTCTTGATGCCGGTGTATGGGTTGAAGACACCATTGGGCAGTCGAACGATGGTGTGCAGGTTGCACTCTTCCAACAACTTCTGCTTGATGCGGGTCTTGATGCCTTCGCCAAAAAGGAAACCGTCCGGCAATACCACGGCGGCGCGGCCATCCCGTTTGAGGCGGCGCATGATGAGGACCATAAAAAGGTCAGCAGTCTCGCGGGTGCTGAAGCTGCCGAAGTTCTTTTCGATGCCGTCCTCTTCCATACCGCCAAAGGGTGGATTGGTGATGATTACGTCCACCTCATCCCGAGGACCATAGTCGCGCAGGGGTCGGGTCAGCGAATTGTCGTGCATAACCTGGTTGGGCACTTCGATGCCGTGAAGCAGCATATTGGTGGTACAGAGCAGATGGGGCAGCTGTTTCTTCTCCACTCCATGAATGGCCTGCTGCAACTGCTCCCGGTCTTCGACGCTTTTCACATAATTGTCACGCAGATGTTCTATGGAACAGGCGAGAAAACCGCCGGTACCGCAAGCCGGGTCGAGTATCGATTCACCCAGCCTGGGATCAGTCATATCGACCATAAACTGGGTAACTGCGCGGGGGGTGTAGAACTCACCGGCGTTGCCGGCGCTCTGCAGATCCTTGAGGATCTTCTCGTAGATGTCGTTGAAGGTGTGGCGGTCGGCGCTGCGATTGAAGTCGATCTCGTTGAGCTTGTTGATCACCTGGCGGATGAGGGTCCCGTTCTTCATGTAGTTGTAGGCATCCTCGAAGACGCCCTGCACCACGAAACCACGCGGCGTGTTGCCGGTGTGACTGGTGAGGGTCTTGAGTTTGCGGAACAGGTCATCGTTGATGAAATCGAGCAAGCTGTCTCCAGTGATGCCTTCGGGATCGGTGGCCCAACTGCTCCAGCGCAGGTGCTCAGGGATGGGGGATTGGTAGTGGTCGTAGGTGAGTTCCAGCTCCTGTTCCTGATCATCAAAAATCTTGAGGAAGAGCATCCATCCGATCTGGCCGATGCGCTGGGCATCGCCGTCGACACCTGCGTCTTTGCGCATAATGTCCTGGATGGATTTGATGACTGTTGATATAGACATTCAGTAAAATTCCCTGCCGCCGATTAGCGCACGTATTGCTTTAAGAAAGGCCTGAAAACCTTTGGGATAGGCATTGTCACCGACAGACACCACTTTCCGCCTTCCCCATGTAATCCAAAGTGACCACTGTGTACCGTCACAGATGACGAACTCTGGCTGATAGTCTTCTTTCCAATTCCAGACTTTCAAGCGATTCAATTCACTCAAGAGGGTCTGCCATTGCTCTTCTGTTGGCTGCTCGATTTCAACCAAATCGTTATCCCAACCAGCTGCCTGGTAAAATAGTGTCTTGTCTCGATAGATGAGATTGAAATGCCCATCAGGATACCCACCGATACTTATTTCTAGCTTGCGTGGTCTTGGAGCTTTGATTTGAACCTGCATTTTGTAAGACGCCCTATCCCATTTGGTAGATTTCTGCTTCCAATTCCTGGATTGCTAACTGGTAGCCTTGTTTACCGCCGAAAAGCCGGACAATCTCCACAGGCGTGCCAAAAGTATTCAATGGGGGCACTTTCAGTATGCTGTTTTCTTCAAGGTTTTCGATGCCCTGATCCGCATACTTTTCAAGTAGAGCATCCAGCACCAGGCGGGCCTTGTCTTCGTATTTTGTAAAGTAGTTACGTTTGCGCACCTGTTCTGCCCGCTCTTTGCGGGTCAATGGAGGCTTGCCGTAAGCGATATGGCAGATCAGGTCAAAAGGATCGAGGTCTTTGCCCACCTCTTCATAGAGCGCCTCCCAGAGGACACCCTGGTTTTCCATCTCTTCGAGGATGAGTTTTTTCTTGCCTGCTGCGGTCCAGCTCTTAAGAAACTGATCGAGTGAGCTGTAGGTCTTGGTGACGCTGTTGCGGGTATAATCCTTGAGCGATTCGGTGATGAGCTTGCCGTTGGCGTCGAGGTACTGCACACGCTCAGCAATCACATGCACGGGTACGTCGTTGATGACGTATTTAATCCGCTTGCCTGCCCCATCCTCTTCAGCATCATCCCAATCTCCTGGATCTTCGTTAACCTCATCGCCATCGAGGCTGTGCCCCAGATGTTCTTCATCAAAGTCTTCTGGCGGCACGGGATCTTCGCCCGGACCGGGGGTGTAAATCTGCACTGGCTCGCCGTCGAAGTCAGGGTCAGCAAACAGCTCGGTGGCCTTTTTGAAGTCGATGATGGTGAAGTAGAACTTGCCGTAGGCCTCATTGATTCGGGTTCCGCGTCCGACGATCTGCTTGAACTCAGTCATGGATTTGATGCTCTGGTCGAGCACGATGAGCTTGCAGGTCTGGGCATCCACACCGGTGGTCATCAGCTTGGAGGTACAGGCGATGACGGGGTATTTACTCTGCGGGTCAATGAAATTGTCGAGCTCGGCCTTGCCTTCCTGCTCATCGCCGGTGATACGCATGATGTATTTGGTGTTCTGGCTCACCAGGTCGGCATTCTCATTCACCAGGGCCTGGCGCATGCGCTCGGCGTGGTCGATGTTCTCGCAGAAGATAATGGTCTTGTCGAAGCGGTTGGTACCCTTGAGGAAACGGGTGATCTGCCGGGCTACCAGTTGGGTGCGCTGCCCCAAAATCAGCGTCTTGTCGAACTCCTTCTGGTTGTAGACTCGGTCTTCGACCTCCTGGCCATATTTGTCTTTCTTGCCCTTCTCAGGACGATAGCCGAAGAGATCTTTGTCCAGCTCCATGCGCACCACTTTGTAGGGGGCAAGAAAGCCATCTTCAATGCCCTGCTTGAGGGTGTAGCTGTAGACCGGTTCACCGAAGTAGTGGATGTTGGAGACGTCCTTGGTCTCTTTTGGGGTCGCGGTCATGCCAATGTGGGTGGCCGCTGAAAAGTAGTCGAGGATCTCATGCCAGGCGGAGGCCTCAGCGGCACTGCCCCGGTGACACTCGTCGATGACGATCAGGTCGAAGAAGTCGGGAGAGAACTGCTTGTAGATGTTCTGGGCCTCTTCGGTACCGGTGACGGCCTGATAGAGGGAGAGGTAGATCTCGTAGGACTTGTCTGCCTGGCGCTTCTGGATCTTGGTCATCGCCGAGCCGAAGGGCTTGAAGTCGTTACTCTTGGTCTGATCGACAAGGATGTTGCGGTCGGCAAGAAAGAGGATGCGTTTCCTGGTTCTGGATTTCCACAGCCGCCAAATAATCTGGAAGGCAGTGTAGGTCTTACCCGTGCCGGTAGCCATGACCAGCAGGATGCGATCCTGTCCACGGGCAATGGCCTCGATGGTGCGATTGATGGCATTGACCTGATAGTAGCGAGGTGCCTTTCCGCTGCCATCCGAGTAGTAGTCCTGGGCAACCAAAACCTGGGCAGGCTCTTCTTTCAACCCCTTGTGGTCGCAGTAACGCTGCCAAAGTTCATCCGGGCTGGGGAACTCATTCAGGGTGAGCTCTGTCTCTATCTGTTCCTCGGTAACGGTACGGTCGTGGAACAGAAAGCCATCACCATTGGAACTGAAGACAAACGGCAGGTCGCCGTGCATTTCGCTGTAGTTGAGGGCCTGCTGCATGCCATCGCCCAGCGCATGATTGTTGTCCTTGGCTTCTACGACTGCGATGGGGATATTGGGCTTGTGGTAGAGGATGTAGTCGGCGAACTTGGGCTTGCCCCGTTTATGCTTTTTACCCCGCACCAGGATCTTGCCAATGGTGATGGCGACCTCTTCGCGGATCTGGGTCTGAATATCCCACCCCGCCAGGGTGATAGCCGGGGTGATGAACTTCGTTCTGATATCAGTTTCTGCCTCCTCAGAAAAATTCGTGGGTAGTTTCCGGTACGGGTAACGCCCCAAGCGCGTGATATAAAGCAATTTCAGCAGCATGGTAGGTCCGAAATCCGT
>JAESPE010000052.1 GCA_016756835.1 gamma proteobacterium endosymbiont of Lamellibrachia anaximandri
ACTGGACGCCGCGCTCGGATGCCTACTTTGCTTCCCCTCTGGCGCAAGGCACGCCGGGTAAGCAGTGCGGCCTCGCGGCTACCGGGGACTACCAGCCTTCGCTTCGCTCTCCATGGCTGGCAGCGAACGATGCAAGACAGAGGGCAGGCCAGGAGATGAAAGCCCGAACCTTCGGTTCCTCCCTGCCTCAGGTGGCGAAGGACTTTTTGATTCAAACCTGGACGGACAAGCTGATCTTCATCCTGCTGCGCCACCCCGATGGTGAGATGAGTGGAGACTGGAAGGACGCACTACATGTCGCAGATGAGCTGGCTTGGGTCTTTGAAGAGAAAAAAACCCAGGATGAGCAGAGGGAACTTGAGAAGACTCTGCCCTACCTGCGCAACACGATTGAAGAAGGACTTGAGTCTCTGGGCGGCTACCATCAGGAGAAGAGCCGTGCACTTTTTGAACTCCTGGCCAATGCGGAAAGCGCCATGTCTGCCGGCTCATCAGCGGTCAGTGAGCCCAAAAGTGTCATCAGCACACCAAAAGCGGCTGAAGCAAAACCTTTTCAAACTACGCAACCAGAGCCTCCCATACCTGTTTCGGAACCTGCTGAACCCAAAGAGCAGATCTCTGACGATCTCCTGAAGATGATGGACAAGTTACGTAAAACCGAGTTTGGCACCTGGTTTGATCTCAGCAGTGGTCCCAATGATGTCAAGCGGGTGAAACTCTCATGGCTCAGCCCGTTGACATCCTCATGCATGTTCGTGGACAGGGCCGGAGTGCAAACCGCCATAAAACCCCTGCGCAAACTGGCACAAGAGATCATGGACGGAAAATCGAAGATCCTCGAAGAGAGCAACGACCCATTTGTCGAACGCACGCTGCACGCCATTCGCAGAATGCTGCAACGCTCTCTCAAGGCAACAGAAGAGATTGCCGAGAATATCACTAACGATAACGAGACGGGAGAAGACGCTTGGTCAAAGGTTCCCGGCAGTACCTATAGGAATCCAGCCGATGGTTGAGCACCGTATTCTGCCACGCAAGATAGCCAATGAAGTCCTTGAAGTATTGGACCAAATAACGGCGGCCTACATGGGGCAGGTGGTAAATATCACCGTTGAAGGTTTCATGCTGCTCAGTGCCAACCCCATCAAGACGGGGTCCATTTACCAGTTGGATATGCGGCTCCCGTATCTGGTGAAGGGTCATAGCAAGATTTCGTTTGGTGCTGAAGCACTCTGGTGCAGCGAAGCCGCACAACCCGATACCTATTGGACCGGCTTTCGCATCATCGACATCTCGGATGAAGTGACCACTGTCATCGATACCATGATTGTGGACTGGGCAAGCATCTCCTGATCAAGCTGGAGATTATCCTCCCGTTCCGTGATGCGGCGACCACACTTGCTGCCTGTCTGAATTCCATCCGGCAGCAGTCCTTTCAGGACTTTCGTCTGCTCGCCATCGACGATCACAGTCGTGATGACTCCTGCAGCGTGGTGCAGCAATACGCCAATTGCGATAAGCGGATACGCCTGCTGCACAATCCCCACCCAGGTCTGGTCAACGCACTGAATTTCGGCTTGATGCAGGCCACTTCTCCGCTGATTGCACGCATGGATGCTGACGACCTGATGGATCAACAGCGCCTGCAATTACAGGTGGATTATCTGCAGCAAAACAAAATCATTACCCTTGTGGGATGCCAGGTCAGACTGTTCCCGGAAACTTTGATCCAGGCAGGTTACCGTGAATATGTGCGTTGGCAAAACCAGTGCCTTGATCCTGATGAGATTACTGCGGATATCTACATCGAATCCCCCTTTGCCCATCCCAGTGTTATGTTCCGACGCAAAGCCATCATTGAAGCGGGTGGCTATCGCGAAGGGATGTTTCCCGAGGATTACGATCTCTGGTTCAGGCTGTACCTTGCCGGTTACCGGATGGCCAAACTGCCGCAGATCCTGCTCGACTGGCGGGAGAGTGAAAACCGCACCTCCCGGCAGGATCCACGTTGCAGCAGGGATGCATTCGATCGATTGCGCGCACACTACCTCGCCCGGGATCCACTGCTGCTGGCCCGACGCGACGAACTGGTGATCTGGGGTGCCGGGCGCAAAACCCGTAAACGCTGTCAGCGGCTGTTAGAGCAGGGTTTCCAGGTAAAGGCCTGGGTCGATATCGATCCACGTAAGATTGGAAACCGTTTGCAGGGTATCCCTGTCGTCTCACCCGAGTGGCTTCTACAGAAGAGCAAACCTTTTGTTCTCGTCTATGTCGCCAACCACGGTGCGCGGGATCTCATCCGGCAGGAACTTGAGGATATGGGGTACCGGCGGGGGGTGGATTATCTCATGGTTGGATAGACCCTGAGTCAGTTGGCTGATCCCTGCAGGTGGGTGCGATAGTACCCCATCACCTTTTTCACATACTGCTGTGTTTCGGGATAGGGTGGGATTTGATTATCAAACTTCTTCACCGCACCCTCACCGGCATTATATGCCGCCAAGGCCAATTTTAAATCGAAACCGAACTGCTGCAGAAGATCTTTCAGATACCGCGCACCACCCTCCAGATTCTGCCGGGGGTTGAAGGAGTCGTTGACGCCGTAACGTCTGGCGGTTTTTGGCATCAGCTGCATCAACCCCTGAGCGCCCACCTTTGAAACCGCACGGGGATTATAGGCCGATTCTGCCCGCACCACCGAATGGAGTAACCCCGGGTGCAGACGCATATTTTTTGCAGTTGCATCGATCAGCGGTGACAGTTTTGATTTGTTCTGTTTGAACTCTGCAACAGAGTAATCGCCGTAGGCGCTGGCTGCTGGGGCAGATTTCCATAAGAGGCGATAGTTACCCGCCATGGGATGGTCGGTGAAATGGATGTGCCCATCCGGTGCTCGATATTTGAAGATCTGCGCCATCAGGGGAGACGAGGAAACCAACAGGCAGAAGATCAGTAATGATCTGCCTGCCGTCATGGAGCATTTTATCCTGCTTCCGGCCCGTTTCATCTCAATATAATCTGTTCATTCATTGCGAAAACCCGATGTCTGTCTGCTAACAGCAAAAGCCCTTGAATGATCAGATTTTCGGCACATTATCGCTATTCTTGAGGAAAATCGATAATAATTCCAGGGAGAGCAGTCACAAAATGGGCAGATTCACCGTCCACAACACTTCTTGTACTTCTTACCACTACCGCAGGGGCATGGGTCATTGCGGCCAACTTTTGGTGTATCCCTGACCTCAGTCTTGGGCAGTACGAGTTCACCATCGACAAAATACCAGACACCGTCGGATTTGCTGAACTGGCTTAATTCGTGATGTTTTCGCTGCAGAGTCCCCTCTTTGTATGAGGCAATAAACTCAACCGTGCCCTCTTCGTCATCTATCCCACCACCTTTCACCTCGACAATTTCCAAGTCGAGCCACTGTGAATTCATTGCCCAGCGCCGGGTTGCCGCTACATCGTGATCTTTTCGATGATCGGGATGGAGTGACTCATGCAGGAATTCCGGTTGCTGAGTGGCAAACGCACTGTAGCGGGCGCGCATCAACGCCTCTGCGGTCCCCGCAGTCTGGCTGGCCTCCAGAATCGGTTGGCAGCAGGTTTCAAAATCCCGGCCGGAGCCGCAATAGCACTGAGTCATGAGCAGTTGTTCCTGTGAATTCGATATGCGCGGAAAGATAGCACGGCGTCCCCATGCAACCCAATAGTTGTCTAATGATGCCGGGGTTGCTGTGCTTGATCTGGCCAAGACCTATAACCCCAACTCCTTCCAGCGCTTTTCGATTCGTTTCAGGGAGATGGGATAGGCGGTTCCCAACTCCTGAGCGAACAGGGAGACCCGCAACTCCTCAAAGTGCCAGCGCATCTCATCGATCCTCTCATCGCTGCGGCCATTTTTCCGGCACTGTTCATCCCACTGCTGCCACTGCTGATAGGCCTTTGCCATCTCCCGGATCTGCTGTTGATCACGGGCTGCAGCACTTTGCAGTTTTTCCAGACGCTTTTCCAGCGCCTCCAGATAGCGGGGGAAACGGCCAAGCTGTTCCGGCGGCGTCACTCCCAGAAATCCTTTGAAAACCAAGCGATCGAGTTGTTGTTGCATATCAGCAGCGGATGCCATCCAGTTGATCTGCGTCGTGCCGGAGAGTTTTTTTCTGACCTTCTGGTACCCTTCGATGATTTTTCCAACCTCCTGACAAGCGTCGTTGGCCACCGTCATCATCGCATTGCGACAGCGCTCTATTCGGTCGAGAAAAATCTCCTTGTCCCTTATCTCGGGCAATCCGTCCAGAAAGGTACGGTCGAGTATATAGGTAACCAATTCATCCTCCAGATCCCTCTGCTTCTCGACGGGTAGCCCCTCCGGCGCCTTGGGTACTTTGGCATATTGCAGGCGCATGCGAGGAAGGTTGGGCATATTTTTGCGCAAATACCGGATCTCCTTTGCCAACTTAAGTTTAATCAAGCGCCGCACCCCCGCCTTGTGGCTCTGATAGGCAGAGGCTTCCGAATCGAGCAGACGAATGGCAACACTGTCGCCCTCGTCCACCAACGCAGGAAACCCTTTCAGGGTGATACCGCCGCGTTTTACGGAGAGACTGGGCTGCAGGGGTCCGAAATTCCAATCGGTCAGGCCCTTCTGCTCAAGATCGGGTGAGGCAAGTTGCTGGAACCCTCTATGGCTTGTCCGATGTGCTTTGTGCAAAACATCAAGATTCCGGCCTGTTCCAATCTGTTTCCCCATTTCGTCGACGACCTTGATCTGCATACGCAGATGCTCCGGCAGCTCGACATCGGACCAGGCATCCTCCGGCACATGGACGCCGGTAAGCTGCTTCAGACGCTCACCGAGCACCTGGATCAAAGGCCTGTCTGAGGGCTCAATCCCCTGCAGACAGGCGTCGGCAAAGTCGGGGACCGGCACGAAGGATTTGCGCAGGGATTTTGGCAGTCCCCGAATCAGCGCAATGACCCGCTCCCGCAGCAATCCCGGCACCAGCCACTGACACCTGGCCTCGGTAATCTGACCCAGGACATCTTTCGGCACCACCAGTGAAATCCCATCCTGCTGCTGTCCGGGATCAAAAGAATACTCCAGGGGAAGCGCCATGCCATTGATATCCAGATGGTTGGGAAACTGATCATCCGGGACGATAGAGGCCTCCTCCCTGATCAGATCGGACTCACTGAGATAGAGCTGTTTTGATTCCTGTTTCGATTGTTTTTTCAGCCACTTTTCGAATGCCGGCGTAGTACAGATCCCCTCGGGGATACGTTGGTCGTAGAAACCGTAGATACGCTCCTCATCTACCAGGATGTCTCGTCGACGGGATTTTGCCTCCAGATCATGGACAGAGTCGATCATCTCCTGGTTGTGCCGCCAGAAAGGTGCACGGGTTTGGAAATTCCCCTCCACCAGCGCGGAGCGGATGAAGATCTCCCGCGCCAGCTTTGGGTCGATGGGACTGAAGTTGATCCTGCGCCGGGGAACCAGCGTGAGTCCGTAGAGCGTAACCTTCTCGTAACCCGCCACCTGCCCCCGCCGCTTCTCCCAATGGGGTTCGGAATAGTTGCGCTTGAGTAGATGTCCGGCACAGGCCTCGATCCACTCCGGCTGAATGGCTGCATTGGTACGGGCATAGAGCTTGGTGGTCTCCACCAGCTCTGCCGCCATCACCCACTTGGGCGGCTTCTTGAACAGACCGGAGCCGGGAAAGATAAAAAAACGGCTATTGCGCGCACCCAGATAGTCCCGTTCCTTCGACTTGAATCCGATATGGCTCAGCAGGCCGCTGAGCATGGCGCGATGCACCTGCTCATAACCTGCCTCTTCCGTGTTCTCTTTGAAACCCATGCCGTGCATCTGCAGACGCAGTTGTGTGTGAATGTCGTGCCACTCCTGCACCCGTGTCCAGGAGAGAAATCGTGTGCGGCAATATTTTCTGAACTTGTTGCGGGTCAGATGCTTGCGCTGGATCTCCAGATCCTCCCAGAGCTGAAAATAACCGAGAAAATCGGACTCGGCGTGGCGGAACAGGGCGTGTGCCTCGTCCGCCTGCTGCTGCTTGTCCAGCGGACGGTCCCGGGGGTCCTGTACGCTGAGGGCGGCTGCGATCACCATTACCTCCCGCAGGCAATGGCTGTGGGCCGCTGCAAGCAGCATACGCCCGATACGCGGATCGACAGGCAACCGGGCAAGTTGCCGGCCAAGCTTTGTCACCTGCTGATCACCACCGATTGCGCCGATCTCCTCCAACACCCGGTAACCGTCCTTGATGAGGCGACTGTCGGGTGGATCAACAAAGGGGAAATCGTCGATCTCCCCAAAACCCAACAACTTCATCTGCAGGATGACCGATGCGAGATTGGTGCGTTGGATCTCCGGCTCGGTAAAGGGCGTGCGGGACTCGAAATCCTCTTCCGAATAGAGCCTGATACAGACGCCTTTGGCGACACGACCACAACGCCCCATACGCTGGTTTGCGGAGGCCTGTGAGATACGTTCAACCGGAAGGCGCTGCACCTTGCTCTTGTGGCTGTATCGGCTGATACGAGCAAAACCGGCATCGATGACATAGCGGATACCGGGCACAGTGAGGGAGGTCTCCGCCACGTTGGTGGCCAACACGATGCGCCGCCCTCTATGGGGTTTGAAAATCTGTCCCTGCTCTGCCGGACTCAGCCGGGCGTAGAGAGGCAGTACCTCGGTCAGATCGAGTTTATGTTTGCGCAGATTCTCAGCGGTTTCCCGAATCTCCCGCTCTCCGCTAAGGAATATAAGGATATCTCCCCGGTCTATGCGGGAGAGCTCATCCACCGCATCAATAATAGCGGCCTGCATCGGATCATCCCGTTCACTGCTCCCCTCCTCCTCTGGTGGCTTATAGTGAGCCTCAACAGGAAAAGTACGGCCGGAGACCTCAATCACCGGCGCATCGTTGAAATGTTTGGAAAAACGGTCGGGATCGATGGTAGCCGATGTGATGATCAGCTTCAGATCCGGGCGCTTGGGTAGCAGGTTCTGCAAATAACCGAGCAGGAAATCGATATTGAGACTGCGTTCATGGGCCTCATCAATGATCAGGGTGTCGTATTGATTCAGGAAAGGGTCCTGCTGTATCTCCGCCAGCAGGATGCCGTCGGTCATCAACTTGACATGGGTGTTGGGTCCCACCCGGTCGCTGAAACGAACCTTGTAACCGACAGAGGTGCCGGTTTCCACCCCAAGTTCCGAAGCGATGCGGGATGAGAGGGTCCGGGCCGCAATGCGGCGCGGCTGGGTATGGCCAATATACCCCCCCACTCCGCGGCCCAGACTGAGGCAGATCTTCGGCAGCTGGGTCGATTTGCCGGAGCCGGTCTCACCGCAAAGCACGACAACCTGATTCTCGGCGATCAGCGTCTGGATGTCTTCAAGGCGTGCGGTGATGGGCAGTTCCGGTGGGAACGTTGCATCGGGCAGGCTCTCCTGTCGTCGCTGCAGCCGCGCCTGCGAGGCCAGGATATCCCGGCTCAGCTTGAACAACCCCTGATCATAGGGTTCCCCTGACTTGCGCCGTCGCTGCAGTCCCAGCAGACGCCGGACAAAAAGGTGCCGGTCGACCTGCATACAGGTTTCGATATCCGATTGTGACGGAAATGGCTGAGAGGTACTGTTATCGACCAAGGTGGCTGTTGCTCATCTGACTGAAGACTGGGATGCGCTATTTTGTCACTCCCGAGCCAAACGGGGAATCCTCTCTTCACTAATATTAGTCAGTATGCTGGCCGCGATGTTTTGGATAATATATCGCCACGACCTTTACACTAGGAGGCTGTCGGGTTTATCCGTTTGATGCGAAAATCACTGGGGGCGAATCAAATCAGTTTATCGAACAAGGCGAATAGTGGACCTATTTAACGAGTTCGATAAGCTGAGTTGATCGCCATCCAGGGATTTGCAGCCAAACAGTGTTAAATCCGACAGTCTCCTAGAGGCACACAATGGAACCCGACTTCTGGATTGAACGCTGGCGGCAGAATCAGATCGGCTTCCACCAACACGAGATCAATACCCACCTTCAGACATTCTGGGGCAGTCTGAAGTTGGAAAGCCAAAGCCGGATCTTTGTTCCCCTATGTGGAAAAAGCCGTGACCTGCTCTGGCTCCGCGCCCAGGGACATGAGGTACTCGGTATCGAGATCAGTCCCATTGCCGTACGGGATTTCTTCCAGGAAAACAATCTGACGCCCCAAATCACCCAAACCGGTGTTTTTACTGAGTACTCGACTGACGGACTCACCCTTCTGCTCGGTGATTTTTTTGACCTGAGACGAGACGACCTGAAGGGCACAGGAGGCATTTACGACCGGGCATCACTGGTCGCTCTGCCGCCTGAAATGCGGGCGCGATATGCCCGGCATCTCATTGAGATCAAACCTCCTGCCGCGACAACGTTGCTGGTTACCATGGAGTACGATCAGGCCGAGATGCAGGGACCCCCTTTTGCTGTCCATGAAGATGAGGTGCGATCGCTCTATCAGGCAGACTATCGGATAGAAACCCTGTTTAGTCAGCAGATTCTGGATGAAAATCCGCAGTTCCGTAATAAGGGGCTGAGCCAGCTCACCGAGAAGGTGTTTCAACTACATCGATAACCATTAAGTCACCTTCACCTCGATCTTTTCCCCTGTTTCAGGATCAGACAGATGGACTGCACAGGCGATGCAGGGATCGAAACTGTGGATGGTTCTTAAGATCTCCACCGGCTGCTTGGGATCGACCACCTGGTGGTTGTCCTGCAGTGCAGCTTCATAGGCACCAGGTTGTCCCTGGGCATCCCGAGGACCGGCATTCCAGGTACTGGGCACGACCGCCTGGTAGTTGGATATCTTACCGTTTTCAATCACCACCCAGTGACCGAGTGCGCCGCGCGGCGCCTCCATGAAACCCACTCCCTGACAGCGGCTCGGCCAGGTTGATGGCTCCCAGAGTGCCTCGTTGAAGGTCTTGGTATCCCCCGCCTTGATATTGGCGATCAGTTGATCCTGCCAGCCCTGCATGGCATCGGCGATGATCTTGGTCTCCAGGGTTCGGGCCGCTGTTCTGCCAAGGGTGGAGAAGAGCGCCCTGACCGGCAGATCCAGGGTCTTGAGGGTCATATTGACCAGCTCCCTGGTCTGCTCGTGGCCTTTGGCATAGAGTATCAACACGCGAGCGAGAGGCCCAACCTCCATCGGTTTTCCTCTCCAGCGCGGGGATTTGATCCAGGAGTAGGACTCCTCCACATTCAAGTGTTTATAGGGTGGTTTCGGACCTGTGTAGTTAAGGTTAGTCTCGCCATCGTAGGGATGTTTAGGCACATCTTTGCCATCATCCTGGTCATACCAGGAGTGTGAAACGAACTCCTGAATCTCGTCAGGATTGTTCATGTCCAGCGGATGAACAGTGGAGATGTCACGGTTCAGGATCACACCCGCAGGCAGGAAGTAGCTGGATGGATCATCCATGGTAGTACCCGGCAGGTCACCATAGGAGAGGAAGTTACCTACGCCCTCGCCTCTTTCACCCCAGTCCTTATAAAAACCTGCGATTGCCAGCGTGTCCGGCACATAGACTTGATCCACGAACGCCTGCATCTGTGTGATGACATTCTGCACCTGTGCCAATTTCTTTGCGTTGATGGCGGAGTCGGAGTTGAGATCGATCGGGGAAGCCGTCCCGCCCACCAGGAAGTTCGGGTGAGGATTCTTACCACCGAAGATAGCATGCAACTTCACCACATCACGCTGCCAGCTCAAGGCCTCCAGGTAGTGGGAGACTGCCATCAGATTGGCTTCAGGGGGCAGTTTGTAGGCGGAGTGCCCCCAGTAGGCCTTGGCAAAGATGCCAAGCTGCCCGGCTTCGACAAAGCTTTTCAGCTTCTTCTTCATGTCGGAAAAGTAACCGGGCGAGGACTTGGGCCACTTGCCGATCGATTGGGCCAGTTGGGATGTCGCTCCAGGGTCGGCGGAGAGCGCAGATACCACATCCACCCAGTCCAGCGCGTGCAGATGATAGAAGTGCATCACATGATCATGGATATACTGCGCGCCGATCATCAAATTACGGATCAGTTGCGCATTGGGCGGGATCGGATAGTTCAGTGCATTCTCCACTGCCCGTACCGATGCGATACCATGAACCAGGGTACAGACACCGCAGATTCGCTGTGTGTATGCCCAGGCATCACGCGGATCCCGGCCCTGCAGGATAAGTTCGATACCGCGCACCATGGTGCCGGAGGAGTAGGCGCTGGCGATCTGATCCCCCGCCATCTCTGCTTCGATCCTGAGGTGCCCTTCGATTCGTGTGATCGGATCTACGACGATACGTTCGCTCATTTTTTCTCGTCTCCTGAAGGGGTTTCTGCCACCCCACAAGTCCGGTCAAGCCGAACCTACACTCTATTCGTTATCTTCTACCAGATGTTCCGCCAACATCTCGGTCAGTCCAACCACCGGAAGTTCCACCCGATACTCTTCAAGGCCATCTTCCAGCATCAAGCGGCAATTGGCACAAGCCGTAACCAACTTGTCCACATTCAGCTCATCCAGCTGGCTCTTTTTCCTCGCGAACACCTTGAGCCGCAGTTCATCTGCCCGCTCATTGGCACTGACACCGCCACCACCACCGCAGCACCAATTCATCTCACGGTGATCACTCATCTCCACGAAGTTCGACGCAACCTGCTTAAGCAGATTGCGAGGGGGTTCCAACACTCCGCCCTTGCGCACGATCTGGCAGGGATCATGGAATGTCAGCCGCGCCTCATCCATACCCTGGGTCTTCAGTCTTCCCGCTGCTCGCAACTCATCCAGCAGTTCGAGAATATGCACCACCTTGAAGGGGTAACGCCGGCCGATCAGATTCGGCCCTTCCCAGCGGATGGCGGTATAGGCGTGGCCACACTCGGGACTGATGACATATTTGACCTTCAATTTCTCAGCGCCTTTCACCACCCGTTCAACCAATTCTGCGGCGATATCGCTACTGCCTATCTGGATACCTGCATTGGTCGCTTCAAATGCCTCTGAGCAGAGCGTCCAGCTGACCCCCGCCTGTTTGAAGATCCTGGCCAACGCCTCGATGTACTCAGGGAAATTCATAATCTCCATCGAGGAGAGCAGCGCCAGATAGTCAGCACCCTCCACATCGACCGGGACCTCCAGTCCGGTATCCGCCTCGATATGCCTGATCTGTGCCTGCACCGCGTGAAATTTCACCCCCATCGGGCTGCCGACCTTGATGGCACGGGTACTAGCGCCTTTCATGCCTTCGGGAGCATTACCCGAGGCGACAAAACCTTCCCGCTCCTTGCGGATCATGTAGGCGATATCATTGCCCACCGGGCAGACCATGGAGCAGCGTCCACAGAGAGAGCAGGCGTCATAGACCAGCGGCTCCCACTCCTGCAATAGTTCATCGGTCACCGGCTGCGCCAGACCAAGCGCCTTCTTGATCCGTCCCCATAGAGTAAACTCCTGCTCCCAGATGCGGCGCAGGGGTTCAAGCTTGTTGATGGGGGTGTAACGGGGATCACCGGTTTCCGTGTAGAAGAGACAGGCCTCCGCACAGAGTCCGCAGTTGACGCAACTGGAAAAGAAGGCCGCCACCGGCGCATCGATCTCTTCACGCAATGCATTGAGTCCACGTTCCAGGGTTGCCTTACTCATGACTGTACCCCCCGGCGTCCGGCCATTGCACCGTTATACCAACGGGCCAAGGGAAAGGTGAAGGTATGCATCAGTTTGGTAAAGGGGAATAAAACCATCAAAAATTCAATGCTCAGGATATGTATCCCAAGCACAAGTGGATAGGGGACCAGCACGCGATGATAGGCCAGGTAGCCGGTCATTATCGGCAGAAATGCGGCCAACCACACCAGATAGTCTTCCGGTCCGCTTAGAAAGCGCTTCACCGAATGAGTGATGCGGTCGATCAGCATCGCAACCAGTGTCGCCATTGTCACCACTGCCACGGCATCCACGATGTGGTTGGAGAGTCCCGGCCACTTGATGCCCAGAACGCTGTGCAGCAACTCGATATGGGGAACGAAAAACAGCAGGCAGATCAGAAACCCGATATGCCAGATGTAACCACCGATAACTGTAAATGGGGACTGTTTGAAGCTGCCCGCTTCCGGCAGTGTCCGGGTCACGATAGTGCGCAAGCCGGGGCCAAACTCCTCACCCTTTGGCTCCGCAAGATCCTGTTTCCGCCCAAGCAACACTATCTCCAGCAGACGGACGACAATACCTATGACGAACACCGCCAGGGCGATATCAAAGGCAGGTCCCTTCACCCACAACAGAAAGTCGATCGGGCTGCTCATGATGTTTTTTCCAGATCATCCACAGTGACGGCTTCATGCTTGGCAACTGCATCTGCCTTGGCATTGCGGTTAAGCATGCCGGCTGCGGCACCAACGGCCACACCAGCTACCGCACCAAGCCCAATGTTGCGGGCAATATCCCCGTCGGGAATGGAGATGGCGTTATAGAAACCACCACCGTCCCAGAAATCGGGTTCGGAACAACCCAGGCAGCCATGCCCTGACTCAACCGGCCAACTCGTACCCTGATTCCACTTGGTGGTGGCGCAGGCGTTGTAGGTCATCGGGCCCTTGCACCCCATTCGGTAGAGACACCACCCCTTGCGCGCGCCTTCGTCATCAAAGGTTTCCGCAAACAGACCCTTATCGTAAAACGGACGGCGATAGCAGCGATCATGAATGCTTTGGCCATAGAAGACCTTCGGCCGACCCAGATCATCCAGCTCAGGCAGACCGCCAAAAGTCAGGAAGTGCGCCAACACACCAGAAATCACCGTTGGGATTGGCGGACAGCCGGAGACATTGACCACCGGCTTGTCTTTGATGATTTCCGAGACCGACACTGCTCCGGTAGGATTGGGGCTGGCATGGGGCAGACCACCAAAGGCCGCGCAACTGCCCACTGCTATAACTGCTGCGGCCCCCGCCACGGTCTCCTTCAGCATATCGAGGTTGCTGATACCGGCAATCGTTGAAAAACCAGGGTCTTTTAGCGGAATCGATCCATCGACTACTACTATATATTTGCCAAAATTCTCATGCATCGCTGCTTCACGCGCAGCCTCTGCCCCCTCTCCGGCAGCTGCCTGCAGAGTGTGGTGATAATCGAGGGAGATGTGGTCGAAGATAAGATTTTCTATGGTGGGTGCATGGGCTCGGGTGAGGGATTCGGTACAACCTGTACACTCCTGAAAGGAGAGCCAGATTACAGAGGGACGCCTGGCCTTTTCCAGCGCCTCCGCAATAGCCGGCACCATGGCAGGAGGCAGTGCCATCATCGAGGCAGTCGTGGTACAGAATTTCAGAAACCCCCGTCGTGACACACCCTGCTGCCGCAGGCTTTCGCCGAGAGTTTTGGTTTCTGTTTTTGAGTCAGCCATCACGTCTTCTCCCGTTCATAGGATTGCTCAGCGACGCGACCCCATCTGGAGTACGCAAACGATTTTCGAGCCGTGAAATAGAGTCTATGAGATCTGTAACCTGGGTAAAAAGGATCTCAGGCACCCGGGCAATCTCAATCTGAAGGGCGATGCGCTCGCCTTCGGTATTTCTGTGGTCAACGACCCAGACACCGGCGAATGCGGTTTCATAGATCTCGCTGACGCCCAGGGCTTCCAGCTTGACCGCCACCTCTCCATGGCCCAGTACGTCGAGCAACAGCTCTTCATCACCGGGACCAAAGGGGATCGATCTCAGATCGATGGTAGTGGATTCTTCTGTTTCGCCAAGACGGCGCAGGGCATGAAGTATTTCATGCAGGACGGGGACAGCATTGCCATGTTGAGCAAGTTGATCAACAGGCGCCTCTACACGTATATCGATGTCCTGCAGTTTTTGCATATACAACACCGTTCATTTCATCTATTAGTAGATTATCTCTAACCGATGGAGCCGGTACTGATCCAGATCACTTAGCGGTCGAAATTCGGTGATTTTATTGAAAAATATTGGTGCAGTATTCCTTGCTATAGCTAACGCCATTCACGAAGTATAGACAGAATTTCATCGATTGCCTTATCGATGGCAGGGAAAACCGTTTTGCTGGGTGATTCCCCCCACTCCAGCGACTCCGGCTCAATGCCCACAAGCACTCTCTGTACAGGCAACTGTTCCGTCAGACGTGAGATATCCAACAGATCCGTCAATCCAACCTCGTGCACACTCTGTCGATTGCCGCTGAGATAAGAATCCATCTCTTCATTGCGAAATACTCTGACTGTGCCTGGTGGACTCTCCATTCTGGCCGCATCAACCACGATCAACCCATCCACTCTGCTAATCGGTTCCGCCAGGGTGAAACTCAGGGTTCCACCATCCATATATTCGACACCCTTCAACCCGCCATGCAATACCTGCATGCGTTTCATCACATGCACGCCGATACCTTCATCGGTCAGTAGTGTATTGCCTATACCCAGAATAAGGACAGATTCAATTGACAAATTCATGCTCCTTGAGAGAATAGTCGATAGAGATTTCCCGTCCATGATAGTCAAGAGGCAGCTCACTGGCCATGTGTCTCGGCATTCCAATGCAGATCAAGACGATCGTTGAATATACCGCCCGCTGTGAAGCGAAAGGCATCGAACGTGACGTCAGCCTTTTCATGTTGCAGCATGAGACGTTGGAACCTGGCGATTTCGTGGTGGTGCATGTCGGTTATGCGATCCAGAAAGTCACTCCTCAGGAGGCCCGCTCCGCCTGGGAGGTCTATGATGAGATGCTGAAAAAACTGGATATGACACAAGATGCATGAACTCGCGGTCTGCCAGGCGATGCTGGAACAGGTCGCCGGGATTGCATCCAGGGAACAGGCGTCGGAGGTAACCCGGATTATCGTTCGTATCGGCCCCCTCTCCGGTATCGTGCCGGAACTGCTGGAACAGGCCTTCACCATTGCACGGGCCGGTACCATCGCGCAACAGGCTGAACTAATAACGGAGTCCACCGGCATTCGGGTGAGATGCAGCCAGTGCGGCGCCGAAACCGAGGCCGGAATCAACCGGATGATCTGCGGCAAGTGCGGCGACTACCGCACCCAACTGCTCAGTGGCGATGAGTTGTTGCTCGCCAGTGTGGAGTTGAACCGGAGGGAGCAGTCGGTGAAATAAACCGCTATCATTCATACATAAATCCAACTATTCAGCTCAATTATTAAGATGACTTGTGGCTGTTCAAGGTGTAGGCACGATCAAGCGTAGCGGATCGGGCGCTTGAGTTGGCAGAACGCCAAGGCTGCCGGTTCCGCTACGCTTGAACCAGCCTACACCAGCTCAATGGTTCAGGGTTGGAAACTCGTTGGCCGTGATGAGCAACTCAATGGTAGGCTGAATAGATACAATTTAAGTTTTAATATTCTCTGGAGAGCAGAAAGATGTGTGACACTTGCGGCTGTAACGTCACCCAGGGTAATCGCCATCTCATCGAGGCCGGCGGCAAACATGAGCATACCCACGACGGTAAGGTTGCCGTGGAAGTGCTTGAGAACCTGCTCAGTGAAAACGATCATCAGGCCGGCCACAATCGGCAACACTTCGACAGCCATGGCGTGCTTGCGGTCAATCTGATGTCGTCCCCCGGCAGCGGCAAGACCAGCCTGCTCGAAGCAACTATCGATGCACTCAATCAGGAGTTCCGAATCGCCGTCATTGAGGGCGATCTGGAGACCGAAAACGATGCAGAACGCATCCGCAGCAAAGGCATCAGCGCCGTACAGATCACCACCGGCACCGCCTGTCACCTGGATGCACATATGGTGCACTCCGCGCTCCACCAGTTGAACCTGGACGATCTGGATATTGTCTTCGTGGAAAATGTCGGCAATCTGGTCTGCCCCGCCAGCTTCGATCTTGGGCAACACCTCAATGTCACCCTGCTATCGGTCACCGAGGGGGATGACAAACCCGCCAAATACCCCGTCATCTTTCGGGCCGCTGACGCGATACTCATCAGCAAATCCGACCTGCTGCCCTATCTCGACGACTTCAAACCGGAACGGGCGGAACAGGCGATTCGTCATCTTGCCACTGAAGTTCCGGTTTTGAACCTGTCCGCCAAAAACAGCGATACACTGGATGATTGGCTGAACTGGTTGCGCAAGGAGTTCGCCAAACAGGCCGCACGCAGAGCGGCAGGTGAGACCGCAACGCCCAAGATCCAACCGGACGGTGAGCGACTTCACGCCCAGGGTTAATCGAGACTCATGTCCCTCAATGCCAAAGACTGGCTGCAGCAGATCCGGACGCTGCAGCTCCCGGAACGGATCCGCATCATGAATGTTTGCGGCGGCCATGAACGTTCCATCACCCAGGCTGGACTGCGCGGCGCCCTGCCAAAGCAGATCGAACTGATCCCCGGCCCCGGTTGCCCCGTCTGCGTCTGCCCCGAGGAGGATGTCTACCAGGCGATACAGCTCGCGCTCAAGGAGCAGATCATCCTGGTCGCCTTTGGAGATATGCTGCGGGTCCCCGTCAATGTACCTAAGGATGAACCCCGTTCGCTGGATCAGGCTCACGCCGCCGGTGCAGATATCCGTCCCATCTCTTCCCCCATCGAGGCGTTGAAAATCGCCAGGGAGAATCCCGATCGGGAGGTCGTCTTTTTTGCTGCGGGATTCGAGACCACGACTGCACCCGTTGCCGCCCTGCTCGTGGAGGGCATTCCCGACAACCTCTCCATTCTGCTCTCCGGGCGGCTCACCTGGCCCGCGGTCTCCATGCTGCTCGATTCCGGGACTCCTGGTTTCAACGCCCTGGTGGCCCCCGGCCATGTTGCCACCATCATGGGGCCTGAAGAGTGGGAGTTTGTGGTGGACAAGCACCATATCCCCAGCGCGATTGCCGGTTTTACCCCGGAGAGTCTGCTGGCCGCCACCTACTCCGTGCTGCGGCAACAGATCGACCAGCGGCTGTTTCTCGACAACTGCTACCCGGAGCTGGTTCGTCCCGGCGGCAATCCCAGCGCCCGCAAACATCTGCAGACCGCACTGGATGTGGTTGACGCCAACTGGCGTGGCATCGGTACGATTCCAAAGTCGGGTTATACACTGAAGAAGGCTTATGAAAGATGGGATGCCCGAAAACGCTTTCCTGATTACGATTCAGAGAGCCGCCGTCGCGCCGGACAGATGCCACCTGGGTGTGACTGCGCCGCAGTCGTACTTGGCAAAAAATATCCCAATGAGTGCAGGCTCTATGGCGAGGCCTGCACCCCCAGAAACCCCGTCGGCCCCTGCATGGTTTCCGATGAGGGAGCCTGCCGGATCTGGTGGAGCAGTGGGGTCAGGTCACAATAGATGCTTTGATTCTACTTTGTCTGAAATCTAACGCTATACGCACCAATGCCATTTTAAACTTGGAACTTAACCACCAATCCCTGCAGCTCGGCAGCCATGTGCGCCAACTCTTTCCCGGCCTGGGAAGTCTGCTCGGCACCAGTGGCGTTTTGGGTCGCCATGTCACTGATCCGTACGACGTTGCGATTCATATCTTCCGCCACAATGCTCTGTTCTTCTGCGGCTGTTGCAATCTGGGCGCTCATTTGATCGATCTGTGATACGGATTCCGCAATGGCGGTCAATGAAGAACCTGCCAACATCGCCTGATCGACAACTGACTTGGCATGTTCCCGGCTCTGAGTCATCACCTGCACCGCATTCCGGGAGCCGGTCTGGAGCTTGTCGATGATCTGATTGATCTCTGCGGTGGACTCCTGAGTCCGACTCGCCAGGGTGCGCACCTCATCCGCCACCACGGCAAATCCACGGCCCTGCTCACCGGCGCGGGCCGCCTCGATCGCCGCATTCAACGCCAACAGATTGGTCTGTTCGGCAATGCTTTTAATCACGTCCAGCACGGTGCCGATATTATCGCTTTCTGTCTCTACATGAGCGATGACATCCGCTGCTCCTTCAATTTGTGCTGCCAGTTGCTGGATTCCCTGCACTCCCCCTGCAACTATCTTTCGTCCCTTCTCAGTTTCGGTGCTGGCCCCATTTGCCGCAGAGGCCGTGCTGCTGACATTCACCGCCACCTCCCGCACTGTGGCGCTCATTTCGTTCATCGCCGTTGCTATCTGTTGCGTCTCAGACTGCTGCTGCTGAATATTGGCACTGGTCTGAATTGTTATCACAGACACTTCTTCTGCCGCCGTGGAGAGTTGGGCTGTGGTGGCGTTGATCTGTGTGATCATCTCCAGCAAATTATTGCGCATCGCCTGCATCGATTGTTGCAGTTTGCCGATTTCATCCCGCCCATCCACTGTTACCTTGTGGGTAAGGTCACCCGAGGCAATGACTTCGAGTCCACGGGCCGTCTCACCCATACGATTCACGACATTACGGTAGACACTCCAGCTCACGAAGCCACCGCTGAGAAGCGCCAGGAGGGTGAAACCACTCAGCAGGTAGATCGCGGTCTGTTCATGCGCCGCCGCACGGTGTCCGGCCACTTCTGTGAACTTCTCAATCTCTGTCAGCAGGGATTCAAGCTCAACAGACAGTTGCTCCTCCTCAGGCTCCATCTTTTCAGCAAAGGCCTCGGCCTCATGTCTCTTTCCATCCGCAAGCATGACAAAGACCTGATGGGCATGGTGTTCGAAATCCGCATGCTCTTTCTCGATTTTCTTCAATGCTTGATTGATGTGCTCGAACTCTTTTGCGTCTTCCTCGTTATGGGCTTTGGCCAGAAGCTCACCTGCATGGATCTCCTCATCGACCCGCTTACTGAGCTTATCAAATGCAGCGATCTCAGCCTTGAAATGCGCAGCTGCGTTATCCTCTTGCTGCAGGAGAATCCCAAAACGCAAAGCCCGTTCAAAATGAATGCTCTGCTCCAACTGATGTTCCGTAATTGCGGTGAGGTTCTCCGTCATCGGAATATCCTGTTCGGCAATGGCCTCGAGCTCATTGCCGACCTGGCTCATCGCGTATAACGCATAACCCGAACTGGCAAGGAGCAGGGCCAGCAGGATCAATGAGTTTCCGATGATCTTGGTTTTGATAGAGAGATTGTTGAGAAGGTTATTCACCAGAAGCTCCTTTGGGGTATGTTCTTTTTCGGTCAACCTTTCTTGGTTCATTAAAATAGGCTGTTTACTGCCTTTCGGCCAAAGTCAGAATTTCTTTAGCTGAATGTAGGGTGCGCCGTGCGCACCATGATTACTGTTCCAGTTGAGTGATTTCCGTTCCAGCAGGTGCGTGATATCGGCAGCAGGCAGTGGGTGCCCATAACGAAATCCCTGGCCCTGGTCGCAGCCCTGCTCCTTTAAGAATACCTCCTGCTCCAGGCTCTCAATGCCCTCTGCCGTGACGGTGAGCTGGAGCGTCTTTCCCATGGCGATAATGGCCCGCGTAATGGCTGCATCATTGGGATCCTTGACCAGGTCACGGACAAAGGAGCGGTCGATTTTTAGTTTGTCCACGGGTAGTCGTTTAAGATAACTCAGGGAGGAGTATCCGGTGCCAAAGTCGTCGATAGCCATGTGTGTACCGAGCTTTCTCAGGTTATCCAGCGTCTCCATGGAGTGACCTGTCTCCTGCATAATGAAACTCTCGGTTATCTCCAGTTCGAGCCACTCTGCCTTGCAATGGGTGGACTGAAGCGTCTTTTCAACAGTTTTAACCAGGCTGTTGTCACTGATCTGTCTGCCTGAGAGATTGACCGCCATGCGTTCAAGCAGGAATCCCGACTCTTTCCAAGCGCTCATCTGTTGGCAGGCAGTCTGCAGAATCCAGTTACCCATAGGTATGATGAGGCCTGAGTCTTCGGCAACTTGCAGGAACCGTCCAGGCGGAAGCAGGCCCAGTTCAGGATGTTCCCAACGTATCAGAGCCTCTACGCCTGTAATCCGGCCATCTGCAAGTGAGACTTGTGGTTGGTAATAGAGCACCAGATCTTGTGCATCCAGCGCGTTTCGCAAACCACCCTCCAGCATAACCCGGTCATATGCGGTCTCTGTCAACTCATGGGTGTAAAATTGGTAATTACGCCGCCCCTGTTCTTTTGCCCGGTACATTGCGGCATCGGCATTTGCGACCAGTTTTTCAGCAGAATCACCATCTTGTGGAAAACGGCTGATACCGATACTTGTCCCGATAAATAGCGCCTGATTCTGGATCTCAAATTTCTCTTCGAGGGCAGACATCAGTTTTTGTGCCAGATGTTCGATCACATTCTGGTTTTCGACCTGTTCCATGACGATGACAAATTCATCGCCACCCAATCGGGAAACCGTATCATCCTCTCTTATGCCGGCGCGGAGTCGTTCGCCGACCATACGCAATAGCTCGTCCCCTGCAGCATGGCCCAAACTGTCATTTATATTTTTAAAGTTGTCCAAGTCCATGAACAACACGGCCACTTGAGCCTCGTATCTACGTGCTCTTTCGATAGCGTGTTCAAGCCGGGCATCCAGCAAGAGGCGATTGGGAAGATTGGTTAGCGCATCATGATGCGCCAGGTGTTTGAGGTTATATTCAGCCCGTCGGCGCTCTTCAACCTCTTTTTCCAGCGATCTGTTGATCACGACCAACTGATTGGTACGTTCATCCACCAGTTTTTCAAGTTGATCGCCGTGCCTTTTCAGTTCCTGCTGCGCGCTCTTTCGATCCTTAATCTCTATATTAAGTTCAGAAATAAGGGCCTGGTTTTTATATTGAAGTATCAGGGATTCCCGCAGGTGTCGGTTGGTATTTATCGCCGTCTGCGCAATTAATGCGGCATAGACAGGCACCGCAACACCAACGGCTATATTGAATGCTGAACCTTCCAATATAAATGCAACTGCCAGTCCGGCAACCATGGGAGTGATGTAAGCGTAGAATGCGGGCAGTATGCTGGAGAGAACGGGGACGCTTGCTGCAATAGCACCAATGATCATCATAAAGACCAGGCTTCGCACAACCAAGTCATCAGAAAAATAGAGGAACAGGGGCAGACTTGCCCAGAGCATGCCGACAAACAGAGTGCTCTGTACATATCGCCTCACCCAGATTTCCGGGGAAACGGCATTTTCATTGTGATTGTAGCGCTTCCATACAAGCAGGCGGACGCCGCAAAAAGAGATCATTGAACCCACCCACAGAACAAGCAGTGAGCGGTCAAGGCTATCTTTCATAATCACAGTGAACAGGAGCGCTGCCGCAATCACGGAAAGGTTTGCGACTACAGCATTTCCAAACAGTAGGTGAACCTGCTCCTTGAGAACCCACTCGGGGTGTTTGGTATTTATCTGTTTAAATCCTCAATTGTCACCGTCAATGCTGCGCGGAAAAATGTTCGCTCTTGTAGGCAATGGGTTAATGGCCAATACCATTTATCTCATCCAATAACCTATCGGCTGTTCATCAAAAAACATTAATTCATACAGACATTACTTCATAAAGCAAATGCAACATATTGTTTTTTATACTTGTTATTTCCATGCGCCTTTTTTATGTAAACAAACAGCGCAACCCTAAACCCAATAAGACTGTCTATACTGGGAAGTACCACAGTAAATTAGGTGGTTATTAATATGAGTATTTTTGTGCAGTGGTTATCCAGAGCGATTTCCGAGTGGCTGGTCAGAGATGGCCCACCACCCAACTCACCATTGTGCGATTTCAAACGCTTAAGCTTTGAGTTGCGCCCCGGCGATGTTCTATATGGTGGAAGGGCGCAGCAGGGTCAGTGAGGTGATAAAAATCATCACCCAAAGTTCCTGGACCCACTCGGCGATCTACATCGGCAGATTGTACGATGTCAGAGATCCAGACCTGCAAGCGCTGGTTGCAGAACACTTTCAGGGAGATCCCAGCGAACAATTGATGGTCGAGTCTCTTCTGCACGAAGGAACCATCGTGGCACCCGTATCCAAATATCATATGGATCACCTGCGTATCTGCCGCCCTAGTGGACTTGATCCGGACGATGCCCATACAGTTATCGGCCATGCGATAAGGGGCCTTGGAAGCAGCTACGATGTCCGCCACCTGCTTGACCTGGCCCGCTTCTTATTCCCTTGGGCGATACTACCGCGACGCTGGCGATCCAGTCTCTTTGAACATAATGCAGGCGGTCCCACTCGGACTGTTTGCTCCTGCCTGTTGGCTGAGGCGTTTAATCGGGTGAATTTTCCCATCCTGCCATTTATAGATCGCAGCGATGACGGCAGCATCCGTTTTTTCAAACGCAATCCAAGGCTCTTCACACCCAAGGATTTTGACTATTCCCCCTATTTCAACATCATCAAGTATCCGTTTCTTGGGTTGGACGACTTGGGAGTCTATCGGCGTCTGCCCTGGTGTGATGAAGCCATGATGTACAACGACAATGAGTCTGAATTCGCGGAACAGGCGCAGAACTATTGCGAACCCTGCGCCAAGGTGACACATCTGCATGAGGTGAAACCAAATACCGGAGATGAAACGTATCAGCCGTTAGAGAATAAAACCTAATGTAAAGCTGCGCAGCAGCGGGAGCGTGAAGATGGCGGCAATAGGCACTCTTCTGATTCTGATCGTCCTGTGGGCTTTGGCCTACAGTTCAGCCAAGGCTATCGTCTGGGTTTTATTACCCCCTGCCCTGCTCGTCTCTCTGCAGTTGGGTGGTCTGATCGGCACATTTGGGGCAGCTGTTTCCTTGATCGCTTACGGCACCGGTATGTTTTTCTACCTGCTTCCGGACCTGCGTCTTCGCTTGATCAGCGGACCGCTGTTAAGACAATTCCGGCGTGTCATGCCCGCCATGTCATCAACAGAGCGTGAAGCATTGCACGCCGGAAACGTGTGGTGGGATGGTGAACTCTTCAGCGGCCAACCCAACTGGCAACGGCTGCTGGAACAGCCCGAACCCCAGTTGACGGAACAAGAGCAGGCCTTCATCGACGGGCCAGTCGATAGACTCTGTAAAATGCTGGACGACTGGCAGATTACCCATCATGACAAGGATTTGCCGGAAGCGGTCTGGTCATTTATCAAACAGTCGGGCCTCTTCGGCATGATCATTCCCCGCGCCTATGGCGGTCTTGAATTCTCCGCCCTTGCCCACTCCACCATTGTGATGAAGATTTCCAGCCGCAGTATCGCGGCGGCCGTCACAGTGATGGTTCCCAACTCTCTGGGACCGGCAAAGCTGCTGCTGCACTATGGGACTCAGACGCAAAAAGAGCGTTATCTCAGAAGACTTGCAAAGGGTGAGGAGATCCCCTGTTTTGCCCTTACCGGCCCCGATGCCGGCAGCGATGCAGGCGCGATCCCCGATAGCGGGGTAGTCACCGAGGGCGAGTTTAATGGCCAACAGATGCTCGGTATCCGTCTCAACTGGGAGAAACGCTATATCACGCTGGGTCCGGTGGCCACGCTCATTGGACTGGCCTTCAAGCTTTACGATCCCGATCACCTGCTGGGTAGTGATACCTCCCTGGGAATCACGGTTGCATTGATTCCCAGTGAAACGAAAGGCGTTGAAATCGGGCAGCGTCATATGCCACTGAACATTCCGTTCCAGAATGGCCCCATCCGGGGTAAAGATGTCTTTATTCCCCTCGACTGGGTGATTGGTGAGCAGTCCGGCATCGGCCAAGGGTGGCGGATGTTGGTCGAAAGCCTCTCCGAAGGTCGCGGTATCTCACTCCCGGCACTGGCAACCGGGGCCGGCAAAGCCGCCAGCCGCTATACCGGCACCTACGCTGCGGTCCGCCGTCAGTTCGGACAACCGATCGGTAACTTTGAAGGTGTCGAGGAGGCACTCTCCAGAATTGCCGGTATCACCTATCAGATGGATTCAGCCCGACTGCTGACTGTTAGTGCGCTCGACAGTGGTGAAAAGCCGTCGGTAATCTCCGCCATTGTGAAATACCACCTCACCGAACGCTATCGCCAGGTGGTCAACGATGCGATGGACATACAGGGCGGCAGCGGTATCTGCCTGGGACCACGTAACCTTATGGGCCGGGTCTATCAGGCTATTCCCATTGCTATCACGGTAGAGGGAGCGAATATCCTGACCCGCAGCATGATCATCTTTGGTCAGGGTGCAATTCGCTGCCACCCGTACATCCTGCAGGAGTTTTCCGCCGCTCAAGAGAAGGAGTGGAAACATGCGCTGAGTACCTTCGACAAGGCGATCTTCGGACACATTGGTTTCCTTGTCACCAATCTGGCGCGTACTTTTTGGCTCGGCATCACTCATGGACGCCTCTCCGAGCGTCCCGTAAAGGGTGTGGCTGGGCACTATTTTCAGCAGCTCAACTGGATGAGCGCCGCCTTCGCGCTATCGGCGGATCTTGCATTGATGACCCTGGGCGGCGCACTCAAACGCAAAGAGCGCCTCTCTGCGCGGTTGGGTGACCTGCTGAGCGAGCTCTACATTGCCAGTGCCGCCCTCAAGCACTTTATCGACGGGCATCAGCGCTACGCCGACATCCCTCTGCTGCAGTGGGCGATGGAGGACTCTCTCTATCGAATGCAGGAGGCCTTCATCGGCATTTTTCGCAATCTACCGTTTCGACCGTTGGCATGGATAGTGAGACTGCTCACCTTCCCCACAGGACTGCCTTACCACAAACCATCAGACCGCCTGGATCACGCCGTAGCAGGTGCCATCCTGAAGCCGGGTGAGGCCAGAACACGTCTTACCGCCGGGATATTTCTCAGCAGCGATCTCCACGAACCTGTGGCGCGCCTCGACCAGGCGTTAGCCGCCGTAGTGGCATCGGCCCCAATCGAGAAGACACTGCGACAGGCACGACGGGCAGGACAGATTCACCCTGGCACAAACGAAGCGATGATCGCCGAAGCAGTGGAGATCGGCATCCTTACGGAGAGCGATGCCCAACTTGTGCTGGAGACACAGAGACTGAGAGATCAGGTTATACAGGTTGACGCCTTCGATAGTCTGTCGCCAAGAAACAAAGGGAAAACCCAACAGAGTGGGTCGTCGATCAGACATCTTGGTGCTGGACATCTTGGTGCTGCGTAGGCCGGATCAAGCGCAGCGGATCCGGCAGCAGGCTTTCGTTTCAACTCTGGATTGCCCGATCCGCTGCGCTTGATCGGGCCTACGGTTAAAAAGCATCAGGTATTGGAGGAGAAGGAGAATGGAAGAGAAGAGACCCGTCTATATCGTGGATGGCAGCCGTACACCGTTCATCAAGATGAAGGGTCGTCCCGGCCCCTTCCGGGCATCTGATCTTGCGGTTGCCGCAGGCAGGCCACTGCTGGCCCGCCACAATTTCACTCCGTCCCAACTGGATGAAGTCATCCTCGGATGTGTCTCCTCCGGTCCGGATGAGGTCAATATCGCACGGGTTGCCGCGCTGCGTATCGGCTGCGGCGACAAGGTGCCTGCCTGGACTGTACAGCGTAACTGCGCCTCGGGATTACAGGCGCTGGATAGTGCCGCACAAAATATTGCCACTGGGCGAAGTGATCTGATTCTGGCCGGCGGTACCGAGGCGATGAGTCACCACCCGGTACTCATTAACGACCGCATGCTCAACTGGTTGGCCCAATGGAACCACGCCAAGAATTTCACCGCCCGCAGTCGTCAGCTTGCCGCCCTGCGTCCCCACCATTTTCAGCTGATCATCGCTCTGCTGCGAGGTCTGACTGATCCGATCGTCGGCCTCTCCATGGGACAGACTGCGGAAAAACTTGCATGGCGATTCAACATCAGTCGTGAGGCGATGGATGCCTTTGCCCTCTTGAGTCATCAGCATCTCGCACAGGCCGCCAAGGAAAAACGTCTGGATGAGATCGAACCGATCTTCGACAACAAGGGTAATCTCTACGAGACAGATGAGGGTCTGCGTCCCGACAGCGATATGGAAAAGCTGGCCCGTCTGCAACCGGTTTTCGACCGCCCGGTCGGCAAGGTTACTGCCGGCAACAGCGCCCAGGTGACTGATGGCGCCGCCCTATTGTTACTCGCTTCCGAAGGTGCCGTCGAACAACACCATCTGCCGGTACTTGGCCGCATCATCGATACTGAATGGAGTGCGCTCGATCCCAGTCAGATGGGACTGGGTCCGGTGCATGCCATGGCCAGATTGTTGCAGCGCAGAAACCTGGCCAGTGAAGCCATAGACTACTGGGAGATCAATGAAGCCTTCGCAGCCCAGGTACTCGCCTGCCTCGCCGCCTGGAAGGATGCCGATTACATGCAGGATACAGTGGGTATTGGCAAACCGCTCGCGCCTATCCCAAGGGATCGATTGCAAGTGAGTCTTCGACCTCGTGAAAGATTTTGGGACATCCCAGTCCCCAAAATCGACTCGGCCTTCGACAGCCTGTTTGTGCCCCGGCCGTCCCGGT